>JBPOJO010000455.1:0-15466 GCA_052033485.1 Bacteroidota bacterium
CAAACGACTGATTTGCCGTTGTTTGTGTCTTCACAAACGACTGATTTGCCGTTGTTTGTGTCTTCACAAACGACTTCGTTCAATTAGCACTGCAAGTCATTTGTGGGGACACAAACAACGGCGGGCAGAGAAGGTAGAACATTTTTAGACAATGCAGCTTTCTGTTAACAAATTCTTCAAAAGTTAAAAATTACAAATAAATTGTCTTTTAAAAAAAAATCCGTACGTTTGCAAAAGATTTTATTTACTAAAGATTCAAAAGGGGGACGAAAGTCCCCTATTTTTGTGCATAATGAAAGCGGAAGAAATCAAAAACATCATTCGGGAAGTTTTCCTGAAAGTCAATGACAACGAAGAAATTTTTGTCGTTGATATAATCGTAAGCGATACGGCTGAAGAAAAAGTTGTCAGTTTGTTGCTCGACGGCGACAAAGGAATCAACATTCTAAAATGTGTCGAAATCAGCCGAAAAATGAACCCTTTGCTCGACGAAATGGGTTTTCCGGAAGATTTTACACGTGAAGTAAGCTCACCCGGAACTGATTTACCGCTCAAAATGTATCGTCAATTTCCCAAACATACGGGACGAAAATTGTCTGTCGCGCTCACCGATTTGACAAATTTTGAAGGAAAATTACTCTCCGTTGACGGTCCTTTGCTGACTTTTGAAACCGAAACAGAAGAAATTTCGGAAAATAACGCCGGCAAAAAGAAAAAACCAAAAACCGTGTTGAGCGAAAAAATTGTTAAATTTGATGACATTGTTTCCGCAACGGTTATGATTTCTTTCAAATAAATTCTTGATTCACAATGTAATAACTAACAATATGTCTCTTGGAATAGATACTCAATCCCTCATGGACTCTTTTGCGGATTTTGCGAAAGGGAAAAAAATTGACCGTCCGACTTTTATGAAAATCATTGACGACGTTTTTCGCACGATTATTCGTCGGCAGTACGGAAATGATGAAAATTTTGATGTCATTATTAACATTGACAAAGGCGATTTGGAAATTTGGCGTAAACGCGAAATTGTCGCTGACAGCATTGTGATTGAAGACAGTAATTTGCAAGTTCCACTGACGGAAGCAAAAAAAATTCAGCCCGATTTTGAAGTCGGTGAAGAACTTTCCGAAGAAATCACGATAGAATCTTTCGGTCGTCGACTTGTGCAAACTGCCCGTCAAACGCTTATTCAGCGCGTTCGCGACATCGAAAAATTTAAACTTTATGCCAAATACAAAGAGCTTGAAGGTGAAATCATTACTTGTGAAGTGTATCAAGTTTTGAAAAAAGAAATCATTGTCGCAGATGCCGATAAAAACGAGTTAAGTTTGCCCAAAAACGAACAAATTTACAAAGACCGTTTCAAAAAAGGCGACAGTGTTCGTGCGGTGGTGCACAGCGCGGATTTGAACAACGGAAATCCGAAAATTATCCTCTCGCGCACCTCTCCCGTCTTTTTGGAAAAACTTTTTGAAAGTGAAATCCCCGAAGTCTACGACGGTATCATTTCGATTCGCAAAGTTGTGCGCGAACCCGGCGACCGCGCAAAAGTGGCGGTTGAAAGTTTTGATGACAGAATTGACCCCGTAGGCGCGTGTGTCGGCATGAAAGGTTCGCGTATTCATTCGATTGTCAGAGAATTGTGCAACGAAAACATCGACGTTATCAACCATACCGACAATATGGAGCTTTTTATCGCCCGCGCTTTAGCTCCCGCAAGCATTACGACTATCAAAATTGAAGGAGAAAGAGCCTCTGTTTTCCTAAAACGCGACCAAATTTCGATGGCAATCGGTAAAGGCGGTCAAAATATTCGCTTGGCAAGCCGACTTGTCGGTTTGGAAATTGACGTTTTCAGAGATGACATGACGGAAGAGGAAGAAGAAGACGTGGATTTGGTCGAATTTAAAGACGTTATCGAAGAATGGGTCATTGATGAACTGCAAAAAGTAGGTTTTGACACCGCTAAAAGTTTGCTCTATGCCAATTATGACGACATTATTCGCAGAACTGACTTGGAAGAAAGTACGATTGATGAGATTTTAGATATTTTAAGAAAAGAATTTGAGTAATTTTTCGTTTTTTTTGCCGCCGAACCAAACCAAAACTTGTTTCGGCGGTTTGTTTTTTGTCGCATTTTTATCTGCGTAATATTTTTCGACCAAAAATTCATACACCATGCAAAAACTTGTGCCTTTCGCCCTTTTTTCACTGCTTTTATTTTCACAAAATACTTTTGCACAAAAAAAATGGACTGTTCGCGAATGTATCGAACACGCTTTGAACAACAATTTACAGTTAAAATTAGCTAATTTAACGGTCAATTTACAAGAAACTTCGCTCAAACAGGCGCAATTCAATCGCCTCCCTTCGCTGAACGGACAAATGAGTCATTCCTATAACTACGGGCGTTCGATTGACCCTTTTACCAATCAATTCATTAATCAAGCCGTACAAAGTAATGTTTTCGGCGCGTCGGCTGACCTTACGATTTTTAACGGTTTTTCACTGACAAACAGCATTAAACAAGCGCAAACTGACCTTAATGCAGCGCAATTTGATTCTGAAAAATCTAAAAATGATATGATTTTAGCCATTTTTAATGCCTCATTGCAAATTTTTCTTAACAAAGAACTCCTCGACAACGCCAAAACACAGGCGAAAACATTAGAGGAGCAAGTGTTAAGAACCGAAAAATTAGTTAAAGCAGGCTCGGTTGCCGAAGGCATTTTGTACGATTTACTGTCTCAAAAATCAAGTGCGGATTTGCAAATTGTCAATTCCGAAAATGCCCTAATGTTGTCAAAATTAAACTTGGCGCAGTTACTGATGCTGCCCGCAGGCGAAGATTTTGACGTAAGTGTGCCGACTATGCCCGAAATTTCCGATGCAAAACTCGCTGCACCTGCCCTTATCTACGAAACCGCGCAGTCGAATATGCCCGAAGTGAAATCGGCGGATTTGCGAATCAAATCCGCACAATTAGGCATAAAAATCGCCGCAGCTAATTTTTACCCCCGCATTTCACTTTCGGGAAGCCTTTTTACGAACTATTCGAGTGCGCAAACAAAATATTTTAAAGCAGACGGCACCACTTCAATTGTGAATCGTGAAATCGGCTATTTAAAAAGTGACCCGACGCAAATTGTTTTACAGCCTGTTTCGGTGCCCGGCGGCGAAATTTCGGATTTTAATTATTCAAAACAGTTGCGCGAAAGTTTTCGTCAAAGTTGGGGCGTAACAATGACAATTCCGATTTTTAACAAATTTCAAGTCAGAAATGCCGTTAAAAATGCCGATTTACAAATGAAACGCGCTGAATTAAATGCACTGACTGTCAAAAATCAGTTGCGGCAAACGATTGAACAAGCCTACACGGAGGCACGTGCGGCGTTTGCGGGCTTTCAGGCGAATCAAAAAAGGCTTGATGCTGTTCTTTTGAGCAAAGAAAACGCGGAAAAACGTTTTTCTGCGGGCGTTATGAATACGACGGATTTCAACATCGCACTGAACAACTATAATGCCGCGCTCAGCGATTTGACGAGGGCAAAATATCAGTATATTTTTCGGGTAAAAGTTTTGGATTTTTATCAGGGAAAAGAAGTTGATTTTTAACTCGTATGTAAAACGCCCTTAAAGGCTTGTGTCTTCTCAAGCGTTAAAAACCTTCTGCAAAACGAGGTCATTTGTGAAGACAATACAAGGACAAAAAGCAGTGTGCTCAATTTAGAAAATAGTGCTGCACAAAAAACAGGAAAGTTTTCCGAAGTTGTCGGTAGGTGCAATTTTTGCCGTTCAATTTTTTTTCAAATTAAATTGACCGCAGCAAAAACTTAATAAATTTTCCTATTTTTGCAAAAAAAATGACGATGAAAGTAAAAATTAATGCTGAATTGCTTCAAAATATTGCGCATCTTTCCCGTCTCGAACTTGAAGGGGACGCGCAAGAAAAAATGATTAACGACATGAATAACATTCTTGCGTGGATTGAAAAATTGAACGAAACAGACACAACCGGCGTAGAACCATTAACGCATATCTCCGAGGAGGTAAATGTTTTGCGTTTTGATGCCGTTAAGGACATGATTTCTCATCATGATGCCCTTGCAGGCGCGCCCCAAAAAGACGCAAGTTATTTTCGTGTTCCGAAAGTTCTTGAATAAGGAGGCTTTATGAACCAAGACGGAGTGTCTTTAATCCTGAAATATTTTCCGGATTTAACAGAGAGCCAACGCGAAAAATTTATTGCTTTGCGAGAATTGTATGAAGATTTGAATGAAAAAATCAACGTCATTTCGCGCAAAGACATTGAAAACTTGTATGAAAGACACATTTTACACTCACTTGCCGTCGCAAAAATTGTTAAATTTGAAGCAGGAACGCGCATTTTAGATGTCGGAACAGGCGGCGGATTTCCGGGTATTCCGCTTGCGATTTTATTTCCGGACTGTTCATTTACGCTCGCGGATTCTATCGGAAAAAAAATCACGGTTGTTCAGGAAGTTGCGAGCGGGGCGGGCATCAGCAATGTCAATCCGATGAATATTCGTGCCGAAAAAATTAAAGAAGAATTTGATTTTGTTACGGCACGCGCCGTTACGGATATTCGTGAATTTTACATTTGGGTTAAAGACAAAATCAGTAAAAACAACCGAAATTCGCTCAAAAACGGCATTATTACACTGAAAGGCGGAGATTTGAATGAGGAAATGTCGCAACTGAAAAGACATTATGAGATTGTTGAGATTCGCGATTTTTTTGAAGAAGAATTTTTTGAAACAAAAAAAATCGTCTATATTCCGCAACTCGAAAAGAAGAAGTAAGTTTTTGCATAAACTTTTTTGCGAACAAGCTAAATAATTACAAAAAAAACAAGGCTTGCGTCTTACTTAAATTTTTGTAAGTATTTAGCAGGTTTGCCCAAAATGTTGTGCGAGTTTTAGCTTGCGACCTTACATTCGATTGTTGCAGGATACCTTCCTCCAAATCCGCAAGCTAAAGCTCGCAGTACACTCAGGCTAAACAATTACAAATGTTTAAACAAAAAATCCCGCTATCGAATCGGCATCTAAAAGTATATCTGTTTTATTTCCGTTCGGTGCAAACTGCGGCTGTGCGCAGGCGAAAAGTTCGTCGAGAAGATGCGACATTTCTTCACACGTGAGGCGATTCCCGCGTCGTATACTCGTGCGCCGCGCTAATGCACGTGCAAGATTTTCGCGGTAGTTCAGCGCGATTTCATTTTGATTAATTTTGTATTGCTCCAAAAGCCCCGTGAGCAATTCTTCTTCGTCGGGCGTTCCGATGCCGGTCGGCACCCCTTTGATGACAATCGTTTTATTTTCCTCCAAAAACCGAAGGTCAAAGCCGAGGCTGACCAAATCAATTTCCAATTCTTTGGCAAAAATATAATCCGCGCCGTTCAATTCAATATTTTTAGGAAAAAGACATTGTTGACTTGTGCCGGAATTATTGTGTAAATTTTCCAAATATCGCTCATATAAAATTCGTTCATGCGCCGATTGTTGTTCGACAATCAATAAACTTGACTTCATTTGACAAGCGACAAATGAAAAATCAATTTGGAATGGTTTTTTATCTTCCGAAAATGTTTTTTGAGCAAAGTCTTCATTTGCAGCACTTTGCAGAGTTACAAAAGAAGAGTTATTGGTTTCGTGTTCTTTAATTTTAGTTTCTTTTAACAGCGCGGCATAATAATTTTCCCATTCTTCCGAAGTACTTCTGTGAAAATTTTCCGCCCTGCCTTTTTTTTCCTCATTCGTGCCGACCGAACGGTAATCAATGTTCAAATCCTCTAAGGGGTGCTGATTGTCCACTTCCATCGGCTTAACGTCAAAATTGGCATCAGCCTCAAAATCAATCGCCGCGGCGATGTTATGCAAACCTAAAGCGTGTTTTACGGCGGCGTGCACAACGGCATAAACGGAACGTTCATCGTCAAATTTAACTTCCGTTTTTGTCGGATGCACATTAATGTCTATACGCTCGGGGTCAATTTTGATAAAAATGCAATAAAAAGGATACACGTCGCTCGGAATGATACGTTCAAACGCGCTGACGACGGCATGATGCAAATAATGGTGCTTAATAAAACGCTCATTGACAAAGAAAAACTGCTCTCCGCGCACCCTTTTGGCACATTCGGGCATTCCTACAAAACCGGTAACATCAATAAATTGCACACTTTCGTTGACAGGGACGAGGCATTTTTGGTAATTTTTTCCCAAAATATCGGCGATTCTTTTTGCAGATTTTGCACCTGCAAGGCGGTAAATTTCTTTGTCGTTGTGTATGAATGAAAATGTTACGGCAGGATAAGCAAGGGCGACACGAATAAATTCGTCAATGATATTCCGCAATTCTGCGGTGTTAGATTTCAAAAATTTGCGGCGAGCGGGTGTGTTAAAAAAAAGATTTTTGACAGCAAAAGAGGTGCCGTCGCTGCATGCTGTTGCCTCGTGTTTTTTCAATTCGGAGCCTTCGATGTAAATCAGTGTGCCGATGTCGTCATTTTTTCGCTTAGTTTTCAGCTCAACTTGCGCAACCGCACAAATCGAAGGGAGGGCTTCGCCCCGAAAACCGAGTGTTTTAATTGCATAAAGGTCGTCTTGCGTCTTAATTTTGGAGGTGGCGTGCCGCTCAAAGCACATGCGCGCATCGGTATCGGACATACCGATTCCGTTGTCGAGGACTTGAATAAGTGTTTTTCCTGCATCTTTGACAATCAAAATAATGTCCGACGCGAGAGCATCTATGGAATTTTCGAGCAATTCTTTAACGACAGAGGCGGGTCTTTGTACAACCTCTCCCGCCGCTATTTGATTTGCCAAACTTTCGGGCAATAAACGAATAATATCGGTCATCAACGCGCTTTTTTTTGCAAAGGTAATGATTTTTGCATGAAACAAGTGTTTTTGCGCCTTGAATTATCGCAAAATTCCAATCGCACGGCAGGGCGATGTGCGCACCGAATAATAGTTTTTCAAATCGCGATTTGCCGTAAACTGCCTTTCGTAAACATTTTTTTGAAAATCATAAGGTGCACTTTTTACAAAAATCACTTTGTAAAAAAAATTGCAAAGCAAGAAAGAGAGTTTAAGTTTTGTTCATTTTTCCGAAAAAAATTGCTCAAAATCAGAAAAAACATTTCAGGTTTTTTCAAAAAAAACTTGGAATTTTGTTATTGCGTGAGTAATTTGCGTGCGATTGAGGAAATTTTGTCAACTCATGTTTTGCGGCAATACTACTATTGTCGTACTTTGCAAAGCCTTGTTCGTAATGAAAAATTACAATGAAACTGAAAGAGAAAATATCGCTCGAAAAAGTATTTGAAAAAGAATACAAAATTAAAATTGTTGAACCTGAAAACAACAAGGAAGCGGTTATTACACACTTTTTAAACAGTAAAAATGGAGTTTCACAGTTTTTAAAAAAAGCTGCTGTAAAATACACCAAAGAAATTTTAGAGTATATATATCCCGAAGAAGAAATTACAAATATTGCAGCGGAAGAAGCTTTACAATTCGGAATTTTTGACGCTTTTGACGTTCCGTTTCCGCCAATTGAAAACCCAAAATTTAAGTTTATTGACTTATTTGCAGGAATTGGCGGTTTCCGTTTGGCAATGCAAAATTTAGGAGGGAAATGCGTTTTTACAAGCGAATGGGACAAAGAAGCAAAACGAACTTACAAAGCTAATTTTGGAGAAAGACCTTTTGGCGACATTACAAAAGAAGAAACAAAAGCCTTTATTCCCGATGGTTTTGACTTGCTTTGTGCAGGTTTTCCTTGTCAGGCTTTTTCAATTGCCGGAAAACGCGGTGGTTTTGAAGACACAAGAGGAACATTGTTTTTTGAGGTTGCAGAAATTATAAAACGCAAAAAACCTAAAGCAATATTTTTAGAAAACGTAAAAGGTTTAAGAAATCATAATGGCGGAAAAACTTTGGCGACAATTTTAAACGTTTTGCGAAACGATTTAGGTTATTTCGTTCCCGAACCGCAAATCATTAACGCTAAAGATTTTGGCGTTCCGCAAAATCGAGAGCGAATTTATATTGTTGGATTTAGAAATGATTTAAGAATTGAAAGTTTTGAATATCCAAAACCAACAAATATAAAAGTAGCCTTTTCTGACATTAAAGAAAAAGAAGTTCCTCCGACAAAATACTTTCTTTCAACTCAATACGTTCAAACTTTGCTCAATCACAAAGCACGACCCGAAGGAAAAGGAAACGGTTTTGGTTTCGCAATAATTCCCGATGACGGAATTAGCAACGCTATTGTTGTCGGCGGAATGGGAAGAGAAAGAAACTTGGTTTTAGACCGCCGAATTACCGATTTTACGCCAACTACATCTATCAAAGGAACTGTAAATCGTGAGGGCATTAGAAAAATGACACCACGAGAATGGGCAAGATTACAAGGTTTTCCCGATAATTATTTAATTCCGGTTGCTGACGCTTCCGCTTATAAACAGTTCGGCAATTCCGTTGCTGTTCCTGCCATTCAAGCAACAGCAAAGGAAATATTAAAATTAATCGGAATAGGAAATGATTACAGGAAATAAGTATTTGTTAAAATTGCGAAAATAAATCTGACCGCCGTTGATTGTGTCCCCACAAACGACTTGCAGTGCAAATGAAAAAGTCGCTTGTGAGGACATAAGTGACGGCGGAGAAAAAAAGGAGAATGAAGTGATGTTGTTACACTTCTAAAAGTCATTTCTGATAAACAACATTTTGCAAGCGAAAGCAATTCAGCAAAATAGAAAATCTGATTTACCTTTTATAAAAGTGCTTCGCGATGAAATGGCATTGTTCAGAGTTTCAGGCAGATAAATACACGACTCAAGAAACAAGCTTAACTTACTTATTTCATCTTCAATTTAGCCTCCATTGTCGGGACATATAATACACATGAAAACAAGGATTCGCCCGAAGAAATTTAGGTCAAAGACATACAAAATGAAGCAGCAAGCAACAAAAAAACAGGGTAGGTTGGACGCTTTTTTAAACAATTTCTGTGAGCTAAAATTTTTCAATTTTGAACAACCTACCCTAAGAGTCTCAGCTTTTGACTGTTTCACTCTGTTTGTGAAAAATCCTCACAAGCAAGGCAGCGACATCAAAAACCAACCGCTAAATTTCTTGTGAGGAGATACATAAAACGCAAATGCTTAATAATCAAGGTTTTTTGCCGGAAATTTCCTTAACAATATGGTCATAAACCATAACCTTGTACTTTTGCCTGAGTTCGTTGAGCAAATTTTCTTCTAAAAATTTTTGGTAATCAGCCACAACCGCCCCGCGTACTTCGGGCAGTTCTTTGTTTTGCGCGGGAATAACTTCGCGCACCAAAGCAAGCATGAGGCGATTTTCGTCCGAAAATTCATACAAGCCCTTTTCGGGTTTGATTTTTTCAAGCAATCTGCTCGCTTTCGGCTCAAGCAATTCCTCCGTGATGCGGAGACGAAGCGGTTTATCTTTGTTCAACCTTTTTTCGAGTTCGGCATAAGAACGAGAATAAATTTTGAACAAAATACCCGGTTTTTCGCCTTCTTTTTGCGCAATTATCAGCCTGTCTGCCTCAATTTTCCGGCTTTCCGCCTGTTGTTTGAGGGCATCAAGATAAGCCGAAAGAACCATATTTTCTTTTTCCGTTGTATATGCCGCCGCAATCACCAAGAGATTATTCTTGCTTTTTTCGAGCTGAACAAGTAAATTTTCGACGGCAGCAAAATCAAAACTAATGTCTTCCGGTAGTTTTTTCTTGAAAGGTTTCACCTTCGGCAGTTCGGCGAACAACTCCGAAGACGTGTTGTCAATCGGAAAATAGCCTCGTTCGAGTTCTTTTTTGACAATATCAATTGTTTCCCCGTCAGCCGCACTGAAAAAAACAACGTTTACGCGCTCTTTCCAACGGTATTTTTCGCGATTTTGCTCAAAAAATTTCTCCATCCCGGCAGCATCATTCGGAGCTTTTTGCCATGCGTTTTTTGACATTATTTCAAAAAGCAAAATTCCGTCGTGATATTCGTTGAGCAAATAACGATATTCGGGATATTTTTTGTCAAGCATTTCAAACTCAAAATCTTTAAGTGTTGTATTGACAAAATCATCGTACAATGCTGATAAGTAAGCATTTGCATTGTCATAAGGAGAGGCACTTGTTTGATTTTCTTCGGCAAAAATGAAAAAATCTTTCAGCGTGTAGGATTTACCGCTCAGCGAAAAAACCTCACCCGAAAGTCGAGAATTATCGCGCGAAAATTTCCATTTTCCTTTTAACAAGGAAGAATCGGCATATTCGGTGAGACTTTTCTGTATTTTTTTTTCGTTTTTCGATTTGAATTGATTTTCGCTTTTAATGCGCGCAATAAATTTTTCTTCCTGCAATTCCGCTCTTGAATCGCGCGAAACTTTTTCTTTCAAAATGTCTTTCAATTCCTCAAAAGTTTGCAGCGGAATTCTTTCAATCAATTTGAGAATGTGCCAACCGTATTTCGTGCGAACCGGTGCAGAAAATTCATTGGCGTTTCTCAAATTAATGACTGTTTCCTCAAATTCGGGGAGCATGGTGCCGGCAGCATAAACGGGCAGTTCGCCGTTTTCGGTGCGACTTTTCGTATCGTCCGAAAAATTTTTGCACATAGCCGACCAATCCGCGCCGGATTTTAACTTTTTCTCAATTTCAAAAATTTTTCCGGCAGCAGCAATCGAATCCTCAGCGGGAATGCCTTCGTTTGCCCGAATCATGATGTGCGCAAGTTTAACGTTGCCTTCATTTTTCCTTTTTTCGGTAACTTTTAAGATGTGATACCCGAATTTAGTGCGAAAAATATCTGAAATTTTGCCTTTCGGCGTTTTGTAAGCAACATTTTCAAAAGGATAAACCATTTGCAGTGCGGTGAAATACCCCAAATCTCCCTTGTTGTTGACCGCGCTCGGGTCTTCAGAAAATTTTGCGGCAAGTTGTGCAAAATCCGCCCCCGCAAGTGCCTGCTTGCGAATATTTTTCATTTTTTCGTAAGCCGCAAGGGTATCCTGCGCAGAGGCATAAGGTTTGAGCAAAATGAGAATGTGCGAGGCGCGAACTTGTTCATGCAAACGGTCGTAAGCCTCTTTAATAAGCTGCTCCGTAACGTTTCGTTCCGTCATATAAGGCTTCGCGAGTTGTTGTTTGAATTTTTCAAACTCCTCAATAAACTCCGCTGTCGTGTCTAATTTTAGCCTTTTAGCTTCAAGAACTTTCATTTTGAACTCCGAATAGAGTTTTAAATAGTCTCTGACGCTGTTTTCCTCCCACATTTTTTCTTTTTCGGGATTATTCTTTGAATAGGCGTAAATAAATTCACCGACAGTTAATTTTTCATTTTCGACCGCCAAAATCACCCTTTCATCGGTGCGGACAGGGCTGTTTTCGACGTTTTTTGCTTTTTTTTGAGCAAAAACAACGTCAGAAAACAGAAAAAAAGCGGCAAAAAAGACGTAAGGGAACGTCAAAAGTTTTATTCGCAAAGTAAAAAATTTCATTGATACGGATATTTAAGAGCGCAAAACTAAAACAAAATAATTTCGTTTGGAAATTATCTTTGAAATTTTCTTTTGAATCAAAAAATCCGCCGCCCGTTAAACCTGTTTTTTATCACACAGAAATAAGCGTAAAGCGGATTTTTTTGTTATTTTACCTCTTTTTCCAAAAATTCGACAAGTGAAACGGAAAACCAACCGACTGCTTTTTTTCCTTTTTCGCTCACATTTTTGATGTTCGTTGCGACATTATTCGGCTGTACGGCAAAAAGTCCGCCGTTGAGTATTTGGGTTTGAACTTGCGAGAGATAATCATGCGTTTCTTTTGTCAAAGAATGAATTTCAATGCGAATTTTGTCGCCTTCCTGAAAAGGATTATCAAAATCAGTAACGCGCCTGCGGATTGGCGGAATAAAAGTTAAGCCGTCTGTTCCGTTGCTCGAACCGTTCGGCACGGCATCTCTTGCAATATTGAGGTATTCGGGTTTTCCGAGAAAAACATCGTTTCTGAACGTTTTTATCCAATAAAAATCTGTTTTTCCTTTGATATCGCGCCCAAACATTTCCGCATAAAAGCCTTTTTTCCGCCCAATTCGTTCTTCTTCAAAAGTGGTAACAACCGAGTCCGATTTCGTTGTGCGATTGGCAAATGAATGAGCGTAAAACCTTTCACCCGAATATTCGACATTGAGCATATACTCATTTTCCAAAGCGATGAATACTTTCGCAGCATCGGGTTCGAAAACGTATTCGCCGGGGGAAGTTTCGGTGAAATCGAAACGTTCTTTTGAGGTCAAATTTTCAACAAAAACTTTAGCTCCCGAAACCGTCGGGGCGGGTTTATTGTCAAAATAAGGCGCGGTCAAAGTCAGTTGTACTTTTTGCTTCGATTTCAAATTATTCAAAAAAGCATCAACGACAAGTTGCGTTTCGCCGGGAGTAACATCAATTTGCACGACATCCTCGCAGGATGTCAGCAATAAAAAGGGCAAAATAAAGCCCAAAATGCAGATTTTTTTCATTTTGATATGCTCAATCGAATGATTTACAAAAATAGATTGAAAAAATTTCAAAGCAAGCTTTTCGGCAAATTTGTAAGAATAAAATTGCCTGTCGTGTTGCATAACTTTTTTTGCGAAATTTTGTTTGAAACAGGCTTTTTTGGCAAAAAAAAAGCCACCTATTTTTGGCAAATCAGCACGCAAATGTACCGAAAAATTCCCTTTCGGACTGTCAAAACGTCATTTGTTAAAAAATTGATTTTCAATAGATTGGCAAAATTAGTTTTCCGAAAACTGTCTTTTACCGAAAAGATAAAATCCTTTGCCCTTTTTTTGATTCAAAAATTAGTTTTTTGTAATGTTTTTTGCCCTTGTGTTTTTGTTTTCATCAAAAAAAACACGATGTTTGCAATCCGAGCGAAAAGTTGAAGATTTTTGTTCTCAAACATTGAAACGGTTTGAGTTTTGTTCAGAAAAAATCAAATTTTTGCCGATTGATGATTAATTTTTGTAAGTATTTTTTTAAATTTATTTGAGGTCGTTTGTGAGGACACAAACAACGGCAAAACAGTCGTTTGTGAGGACACAAACAACGGCAAAACGGTCGTTTGTGAGGACACAAACAACGGAAAACGGTCGTTTGTGAGGACGCAAACAACGGCAATGTTGTGCAGACACAAACAACGGCAATGAGTCCGTCCTACAAAACACAAATATTTTTATAAAAATGCTCAAATACCGAAAATTCTAAAGATTGAAGATACTTTTTTTTACTGTTAAAATTTTTTCCGAATGAAAGAAATTATGCTTGTCAGGCATGCAAAGTCATCATGGGATTACCCCGATTTGAGAGATTTTGACCGTCCGCTGAATAATCGCGGCAGAAAAAATTTACCCCTAATGGCAAATCTAATGCAAAAAACGGGTTGGAAACCGGATTTAATATTGGCAAGCCCTGCCTTGCGAAGTCGTTTGACAACCTTAACATTTTGCTCGTCTTGGCACTATCACGAGCAAAAAATTATTTGGGACGGCGAAATTTATTCTTCATCGGTCAGTTATTTGCTCAACTTGCTGCGCGGATTGCCTCAAAGCATTGATAAAGCAGCATTTTTTGGGCACAATCCCGAATTTTCGGAACTTATCAATTTTTTAAACCCTGTTTTTATTGAAAACTTGCCCACTTGCGGAGCCGTTTTACTTAGCATAAATGTTGAAAAATGGGAACAAATTGAGAAAAATATTGCCAAAATTCAGTTTTTTGTCTATCCAAAACTTTTTGATGAAGAGGGAAATGTGAAAGAGGAAAAAAAGAATTTTATTTATTTACCTAAATCGCTGAAATAAAGCAGTTTACTTGTAAATCCTGCCGTTATTTGTGTCATAGCAAATAACGGCAGTTTAATTTTTGCACAAATAAAATTAACAAATTAAAGTCTGTTGCATAAAAATATATAAAAAATTAAAATCGTTATGTTTTTTATTTCTGCACTCGACAAAATTTTTTACTTGGGAATCCAAAGTCATTGGGACGATAAAATTTTTCAAAAAAAAGTTTTACAAATATTGGACGCAGCCACGCAAGATTTACAAATTAAAATTCGGCTTTTAGATGCCGGAGCGGGAGCGGGAATTTTACCCGAAACAGATTTCAGGGCAAGCGGAGCCGAAATTTGGGGAATTGATGAGGATATACGGATAGAAAATAACACTAATTTGCATCATTTTACGGTAGGAAATTTAGAAAAAATGCCTTTTGAGGCGGAGTTTTTTGATGCCGTTGTGAGTTGCAATGTAGCGGAACACCTTGAAAATCCTTTAGTTTTTTTTGAAGAAACAGCAAGAGTTTTGAAAAAGAATGGTTATTTGATGCTTAAAACACCGAATTTACAACATTATATGCCCTTAACAGCTTTGCTGACTCCGCTTTCTTTTCATCGTTTTGTCAAATCAAAAATGGGAAAAAAACCTGCGGACGTTTTTCCGAAATTTTATCGCGCCAATACATCTGCCGCCGTTCGCGATTTTGCAGAAAAAGCAGGATTCTGCGTTTGTGAAATTCAAACTGCGGAATCCCGTCCGGAATATTTAAGAATAAATTTTTTTTTGTATCTTTTCGGAATCTTTTACGAAAAATTTGTCAATTTTTTTTCCCTTGAAGCATTTAAAATTGTAATGTTTGTAGTTTTGCAAAAAAAATGAGATGAAAAAAATTACTGAAAAAAATATCCTTGTAACAGGCGGTGCGGGTTTCATCGGCTCAAATTTAAGCGAAATGCTTCTTTCGGGCGGCAACAAAGTGATTTGTTTGGACAATTTTCTCACGGGACGGAGAGAAAATATCGGTGAAATGCTGAAAAATCCTAATTTTACACTCATTGAGGGCGATATTCGCAACCCTGAAACTTGCAGGACGGCGTGCAAAAACGTTGAAATTATTTTTCATCAGGCGGCTTTGGGTTCCGTACCTCGTTCGGTTGCCGACCCGCTCACAACACATGATATAAATTTGACCGGATTTTTAAACATGTTAATTGCCGCTCGTGAGGAAAAAGTGCGCAGATTTGTCTATGCCGCAAGTTCTTCTGCTTACGGCGACAGCCAAAAAATGCCCAAGATAGAGGAAGAAATCGGCAATCAACTTTCGCCTTATGCGGTTACGAAATACGCGGGTGAGCTGTATGCGCGTGTTTTTGCCGATTTGTACGATTTGGAGGTTGTCGGACTGCGGTATTTTAATGTTTTTGGGCGCAGGCAGCGTCCCGACGGGGTTTATGCAGCCGTGATTCCGAAGTTTATCGGCTTGCTTTTGAGCGGCGAATCGCCCGTGATATACGGCGACGGGGAGCAATCTCGCGATTTTACTTATATTGATAATGTCTTGCAAGCCAATTATTTAGCCGCGAC
>JBPOJO010000159.1:0-2542 GCA_052033485.1 Bacteroidota bacterium
AATCTTCCTTTCGTTAAAGCATTTTGTCGAATGCTTTCTTGGGGTTAATGAAATTTACGCAAAGCTCGGAAAAGATATCAATAGCAACAAACCCCAAACAAATCGTTTCATGCGGAATACTCCTTCTGTGGAGTATTTATAAGATTGCAGTCTAATCCCTCGTCACAAAGAGGGTGCCATCATACAGGAGCCAACCCGGTCCAGACCAAGATAACCAATCACATCCAGTTTCTTTCCAACTCTCTTTCCACGCTTGGAAGAACTCTGAAGACATGGCTGTATGTTTTGGATATCGTCTCATAGTCCTTGCGCCTGCCTGTTTGGGCAAGCCTCACATGGTTGCATTAATTCCGTCGCCGCACATTCCGCACAGCTCATCCAAATAACTCGCATCGCAATAGCCCTCGTTTATGCGGTGATACCGCGGTTTGATATATTGCCCCCGAAGATATACCTGACCACGATATTTTGTTAGCAGGTTTTCCTTGCCAACCTTTCTCAATTATTGGAAATAAACAAGGCTTTGCGGATACAAGAGGAACACTTTTTTTCAACATTGAGGAAATTTTGCGTGTAAAAAAACCTTATGCTTTCCTATTGGAAAATGTAAAACAACTTCGCACACACGATAACGGCAGAACATTTCAAGTCATCTTGGAAAAGTTAAAATCATTGGGCTATTTTGTGCATCATACCATACTCAACGCTTTAGATTTTGGCTTACCCCAAAAAAGAGAAAGAACAGTAATTGTAGGATTCAAAGAGAACATTCATTTTTCGTTTCCTAAACCAATAGGTACGTTTATTTCACTTTCTGAAATTTTAGAACCAGAAAATCAAATCGATAAAAAATATTTTGCTTCAAAAGATATTGCTGAAAAACGCCTTGAAAAGTTGAAAGCCGAACCTTTTTATCCCTCTGTTTGGCACGAAAACAAAGGCGGTAATATTTCAGTATTACCCTTTTCTTGCGCTTTGCGAGCAGGCGGTTCTTACAACTATCTGTTAGTGAATGGAAACAGAAGGCTAACAGATAGGGAAATGTTACGATTACAAGGTTTCCCTGAAAACTTTATCATCAATGTTAGTTATACGGCAATGCGGAAATTAACAGGTAACAGCGTAGCAGTACCCGTTTTCAGAGCAGTAGCCAAGCAAATGACAGAGGCAATACAAAACCGAAAAATCGTTCAAGAAACAAAGGAACTATTTATTTTGACACCTGAATATGAACATAAAAGAAGCCAAACAGTCCTTAGATAAAGTTATCAGCAAGTCAAGGGTGCATCTTTACAAGCCCATACAAGTTGCTGAAATTCTGTATCGGGACAGAACTGAAAAAGACATCAACCTTGCCAATTTGGAAACATATCGCAACCCTTCCAAAAAGTGGCGAGATACTGTTTGTTTACAATTTTTGGGCAGAACAAGTACGTCTTCGGCACGCTATCAAGACGATATTATTAACGAAAACGATATTCCGCCAAGTATTTTGGAATGTTTAGGTCAAGAAAAAAAACATAAAAACGGCATAGAAGAAGACTATATTTACAAGCGATTTTCAGAACGTTTTTCTCAAATGTCAAGTGCTTTGGCGTATTGCACCGAACACGACAAAAACACTTTTCAACTCAACGAATTTATTGCCTTATTTTGGGCAGAAGCAGGGCTAAAAAGAAGCATAGACAAAATTTATGAAATCATTGTTTTTTCGCTCTTTTCAGCCATTACGGAGGCTATGGAATTAAACATTGAGGTTTCTTACAATCCTGAAAAGGCAAGTATATTGACTGATTTTCAAGATTTTGCAGAAAATATTTTGAGTTTGAGCAAAGACCAAAGCAGTTTCAAAACCAAAGCAAAAATTTACAGAGTTGGAGTAACTAATGCCGCAGACAGAGGCTTAGATATGTGGGCAAATTTCGGTTTAGCCATTCAAATCAAACACCTTTCGTTGAGTGAGGAATTGGCAGAAAATATTGTAAGTTCGGTTACAGCAGACCGAATTGTGATAATTTGCAAAAGTGCCGAGCAGAAAGTTATCGTTTCATTGCTCAATCAAATTGGTTGGAAATCAAGAATACAAGCCATCGTAACTGAAACAGACTTATTGAATTGGTATGAAAAGGCATTGCGAGGCGCACACAGTAACCTTCTTGGCGACAAGATTTTAGAAATTCTGAACAGTGAAATTCAAGTAGAATTTCCTGCAACTGAAAATCAGGAATTTGAGAACTTTTATAAGGGCAGAGGTTATGACAAACTAACAGATGTGCTTTGGACAATGAATTAAAAATGCCTGCCTGCAACATTATGTTTGCGAAAAGGCTGGCAAACGTGCTAAATTGAACCTTTGTGCTTTCTATAAACTTTGTGCGTAGGGCAAGGGAAGTGCTATTAAACCCGCCCTTCGCAAACATTTATACGTTATACGAACTTCGTAACGTATAACAACGCATTGGCGGCAATAACTTTTTGATAATCAACGGGTTACAAAAACGAATTTTGCAAAAAGTTATTGCGCCAATGCAGGTATTATAAC
>JBPOJO010000283.1:0-9767 GCA_052033485.1 Bacteroidota bacterium
TTTCCGCCGCAAAAGAAATTAAGCTGCATGCTAAGTTTTTGAGCAAAAATACGGAAATTTCAGCAAGTGAGAATTTTGAAGTATCGCTTAACACTTCTTTATTTTCTCAAAAATTAACACTAACGCCCTCAGATTTAGCTGCCGAAAGAATTATTTATGTTCGCCTCAATGCCGAAAAATTAGCCGCGGGCAAACAGCAAGGCGAGTTAATTTTTACTTCGCCTGAATTTACGGAGCAGAAAGTAAGCCTCTCCGCCGAACTTGCGGAAGTGCCGAAACCCACACTAATTTTTGAACCAACTGACGGATTGACAGGCTTTTTGTGCGAACAAAATTCAGTTTCCGAAAGTAAAACGTTTAAACTCAGCGGCAAACTTCTCACCGGAAGTGTCGTGCTGAAAGCGAGCGAAATGTTTCAAATTTCGACGGATAACAGCAAATTTTATTCGGGAATTAATCTTGAAGGTGTGCCTTTAAACACGAACGCGCAAACGCTTTACGTTCGTTTTAAACCTGATGCGGCTTTCGCAGGGCTTAAAACCGGAAAAATAACCGCAGACGCAAGCGGTGCTAAAACTGCCGAAATGTCGCTTTCCGCTACGGCGCAAGAATTAAAAGTTTTTTCGTACCAAACGTTTAATCAACAAAGATTAGCCTTCGGCGGCGGTTACGAACAGTCAAACACACAAATTTTTACTTTGCACGGGGACGTTTCAAAAGTGTCAAAAGTTTTAATGTATGTTAAATTAAGATGTCCCATCGGCGGTTGTAATGCTTGGGACGTTTTTGCCAATATTCTTGTGAAAGCTCCCAACGGCGAATTTTGGGAAATCGGGCGTTACATCACGCCTTACGGTATTGATAACAGCAAATTGGCGAACGGATTTGTCATTGATGTAACGGATTTTAAATCGCTTTTGCAAAATAAAACCGAATTAAAAGCCTATATCGAAACTTGGGGGAGCGACGGTTGGCTGCTTTCCGTCAATTTTGAATTTTTTGAAGGTATTCCCGAATTTCCCTACTCTTCCGTGAGCCGCGTTATTCAATTTAACAAAAATTCACTTGAAGGTGTGCCTTACGGCGAAGACGCTTCTTCATTTGACCTCACAAAAACCATTAATCTGCCTGCAAATGCCGCAAAATCGCACTTGCGAACGGTGATTACAGGGTGGGGGCATGCCGGACCGAATGACAGTGACGGGCGACCCTGTGCAGAATGGTGCTACCGCACACATTACGTAAAAATTGACGGCAGCAACCGTTTTGAACACGCACTAAAACCGATTGGTTGCGGAAAAAATAAAGTCAGCGGACAACTCGGAAATTGGCAACCCGACCGCGCAGGTTGGTGCCCGGGCATGGAAGTGCCGCTCAGAATTGATAATTTTGAGGCAGAAGATGCCGGAAAAACCCTTAATTTTGATTATTATTTCGCACCTTGGACAAATAATAACAGCAACGGCAGGGCATTTTATGCTATTTCAACTTTTGTCGTCGCGCAAAGTAAAACGCCGATTGAGCCGGCAACGATAGGAGAATAAACAAAATCGCGACAGACTTCTTGAAAATTATTTCTTGATGTCTGTCGCGACTTGTTGCTTAAAATGCTGATTATTAAAAAACTAACAGTTTTTTTGGAACTGTTCGTTTTTCGGAAAAAAAAGACTATTCCATCGTAATTTCCAAAGCCAAACCGCGAAGCTCGTGAATCAATACGTTGAATGATTCGGGAATACCGGGTTCGGGCATATTTTCGCCTTTGACGATTGCTTCGTAAGCTTTCGCTCTGCCGATAACGTCATCGGATTTTACGGTCAAAATTTCACGCAAAACGTTCGATGCTCCGAAAGCCTCCAACGCCCAAACTTCCATTTCACCAAACCTTTGACCGCCGAATTGTGCTTTACCGCCGAGAGGTTGTTGCGTAATGAGCGAGTAAGGTCCGATAGAACGTGCGTGCATTTTGTCATCAACTAAGTGTCCGAGTTTCAGCATATAGATAACGCCGACGGTAACTCTTTGCTCAAAAGGCATACCCGTTCTTCCGTCCGAGAGGAAAGTTTTACCCCAATCGGGCACTCCTGCTTCGACAAGTTCATTTTTCACTTCATCTTCCGTTGCGCCGTCGAAAATCGGAGTTGCATATTTTTTGCCCAATTTTAAACCTGCCCAACCGAGCAAAGTTTCATAAATTTGACCGATGTTCATACGCGAAGGAACGCCGAGCGGGTTCAAAACGATGTCTACGGTTGTGCCGTCTTCCAAGAAAGGCATGTCTTCATCGCGAACGTTTCTTGCGACAACCCCTTTGTTACCGTGCCGTCCCGCCATTTTATCACCAACTTTGAGTTTTCGTTTTTTGGCAACATAAACTTTCGCCAATTTCACGATACCGGCAGGCAATTCGTCGCCGACTTCGAGCGCGAATCTGTCGCGTTTAAATTTAGCGGAAATTTCGTTTCGTGCGTCGTTGTAATGATTGACCATTTTGAGCAAAAGTTCGTTTGTATGCGCATCGTCAGTCCAACCTTCGAGAATTAAATCCCCGAGCAAGTTAGTTTCTTCGGATACGGCAAATTGACTTTCGTCTCTGTAATCATTTTTGGGCGGGAAAATATTTTGCTCAATATTTGCACGCGAAAATTTAGTGCTTTTGCTGACAATAATATCACCGAATTTATGTTTCACACCTGACGCGCAAGTTTTACCTTCGAGCAAAGTGGTCATTTTTTCAATGATTTTAGCGCGCAAAGCGTTCAAATCTTTTGCGTATGCTTTTTTCAACGACTCAACCTCTTTGCGAGCTTTCATGCGTTGGTCTTTGTCTTTTTTCTGTCTTGCGAAAAGTTTGGTGTTAATGACAACGCCTCTGAGCGACGCGGGTGCGCGGAAAGAGGCATCTTTGACATCACCGGCTTTGTCGCCGAAGATAGCGCGGAGAAGTTTTTCTTCCGGAGTCGGGTCAGATTCGCCTTTCGGAGTAATTTTACCGATTAAAATATCGCCTTCTTTGACATCTGCCCCGATACGAATAATGCCGTTTTCGTCCAAATGTCTGACTGCGTCTTCACTGACGTTCGGAATTTCGGAAGTCAATTCTTCCTCACCGCGTTTTGTATCTCTTACTTCTAATTCAAATTGTTCAATGTGAATAGACGTGTAAATATCTTCACGAACAACTCTTTCGGAAATAACAATCGCGTCCTCAAAATTATATCCTTGCCAAGGCATGAAAGCTACTTTAAGGTTTCGTCCGAGTGCCAATTCACCGCCTTCTGTTGCGTATCCTTCCACAAGAACATCGCCTTTTTTCACTCTTTGTCCCTTCAAAACAATCGGTTTGATGTTGACGCAAGTGTCTTGGTTCGTGCGACGGAATTTAGTTAAAGGATACGTAATGTATTCATTTGTAAAAGAAATCAATTTTTGGTCGTCGTTCCAATCGTATTTTACGATGACTTTTTGAGCGTCAACGTAATGAATTTCACCGGTATCTTCCGCCATAATTAAGGCACGTGAATCAAGCGCGGTTCTTCTTTCGAGACCCGTTCCGACAATCGGAGCTTGCGGGCGGAGCAAAGGCACAGCTTGACGTTGCATGTTAGAGCCCATCAAAGCGCGGTTCGCATCGTCATGCTCCAAAAACGGAATCATGGAAGCTGCAACGGAAACAATTTGATTGGTCGCAACATCCATATAAGCAACATCGGTCGGTTCTTTTAGCGGAAAATCACCTTCGTAGCGGCATTTTATCAAATTAGCTATAAAAGAACCGTCTTCTTTTATTTCCGCATTAGCTTGCGCAATGCTGTGTCCGTCTTCTTCTTCTGCCGTGAGATATAAGAGCGTATCCTTCGCTATACCGTTATCAATTACACGGTAAGGCGTTGAAATAAAGCCCATTCCGTTGATTTTGGCATGCACGCAAAGTGAAGAAATCAAACCGATATTCGGACCTTCGGGCGTTTCGATGGTACACAAACGACCGTAATGCGTATAGTGAACGTCTCGCACCTCAAAACCTGCACGTTCGCGTGAAAGACCGCCCGGTCCGAGCGCGGAAAGACGACGTTTGTGCGTTATCTCCGCAAGCGGGTTAGTTTGGTCCATGAATTGCGAAAGTTGGTTCGTGCCGAAAAATGAGTTGATAACGGAGGATAAAGTACGCGCATTGATTAAATCAACGGGCTTAAAGTCCTCATTATCACGGACATTCATACGTTCTTTAATGGTTCTTGCCATACGCGCAAGTCCGACCCCGAATTGAGCATATAATTGCTCTCCTACGGTACGAACGCGGCGATTCGACAAGTGGTCAATATCATCAACCACGTCGCGCGAGTTGATGAGCTTGATTAAATGTTTAATGATTTGAATAATATCCTCGCGGGTCAAAACACGGACTTCGCTCGGAATATCCAAAAGCAATTTTTTATTGATTCGATAACGCCCGACTTCGCCCAAATCATAGCGTTTTTCACTGAAAAACAAGCTGTGAATAATTTCGCGCGCGGTTTGCTCGTCGGGAGCTTCGGTGTTTCGGAGTTGTCGGTAAATTTGTTCGACGGCTTCTTTTTCGGAGTTTGAATTATCTTTTTGCAAAGTATTGTAAATAATTGCAAACTCACTGACGTTAACGTTTTCGCGGTGCACAATAATAGAGGGGATTTCCGCGTCTAAAATTGTTCTCATGTCGTCTTCTTCGAGGACGTAATCGCGCTCTAACAAAACTTCATTACGGGTGATGGTAACGACCTCGCCGGTGTCCTCATCAACAAAATCTTCCGTCCAAGTACGTAAAACCCTTGCGGCAAGTTTTCGTCCGACCATTTCACGCAAATTCATTTCCGTTGCTTTCACCTCTTCGGATAATCCGAAAATGTCCAAAATTTCTTTATCCGTTCCGTAACCGATTGCGCGCAGCAAAGTGGTAACGGGGAATTTTTTCTTACGGTCAATGTAAGCAAACATGACGTTATTCACGTCGGTTGCAAACTCAATCCATGAACCTTTGAAAGGAATAATCCTTGCGGAGTAAAGTCTTGTGCCGTTTGTGTGTTTACTTTGTGCAAAAAATACGCCGGGTGAGCGGTGAAGTTGCGAAACGATTACCCTTTCGGCTCCGTTGATGATAAACGAGCCTTTCGGAGTCATATAGGGAACATTTCCGAGAAAAACTTCCTGTTCAATGGTTTCAAACTCTTCGTTATCTTCATCATTACACATTAACCTCAACTTTGACTTTAAAGCCACAGAATAAGTCAAACCTCTGTCAATACACTCTTCGAGCGAATATTTAGGAGGGTCGATGGTGTAATCAATAAAGTCTAATTTAAAGTTGTCGCGAGAGTCTGAAATAGGGAAGTTTTCCATGAAAACTTTATACAAACCCTCTTGCTTCCGTTTTTCGGGTGGAGTTCCGATTTGGAAAAATTCCTGAAAGGAAACAAACTGCACATCGAGGAAATCCGGATAGTCCACGATGCTTTTCGTTCTTCCAAAATTAATACGACCGTCTCTTAGAGTAGCCAAGGCACTAAAGTTTTAAATGGAACAATACTTTACGCTATAGAATGAGGTATCAGCACCGTTTTGCAACGGTTGATTTTAAGCCTGCAAATATAGGGGAGCTTTTTTTGATGTGCAAATTTTTTTCCTTGTTTTTTTTCACAAATTTTGTGCCGATAAAATTCTTCAAAAAAGCGGTTCAAAGTACATGAAGCGTTTGTGGGGAAAATTTGTTTGCACGACAAAATTTTATGATTACCTTTGCAAAAAACAGCGAAAGGGCAGTCATGTACGGATTTATTAAAGGATTGCAAATCACCATTTTACATTTTTTTTCGGCTTTTTTCGGAAAAAGCAGGAAAAGTAATTTCCCTTCGGAGGAGAATTATTTTTCGCCTGAAAACAACGACGGTATTTTTACCCTTGACTATCCCGACGAAAAAATGACCCTGCCGCCGAATGCGCGTTATGAGTTGCACAATGAAATAGATGATTGCATCTTGTGCGACAAATGCGCCGAAATTTGCCCTGTTAATTGCATAGAAATTGAGAGTATCCGGAGCCCCGAGGCGGTTCGTTTTGCATCGGACGGCTCGCCTGTGCGTTTTTATGCCGCAAAATTTGATATTGATATGGCAAAATGTTGCTTTTGCGGCTTGTGTACGACTGTTTGCCCGACAGAATGTCTTACGATGAGTCCGCGCTATGAAGTTGCGGTAGTTGATTTTGCCGACATGAATTTTTCATTTGCCAAAATGCTCGCCGAAGAAATTGACCAAAGAAAAGCCGAATGGGAAATTTTTCAAGAAAATAAAAAAATTGCCGAAACCAAAAAAAGTTCGGAAAAAAGCGAGACACTTACCGAAAATAATTCCGAATCAAGTGCGGAATCACCCGAAAAACCAAAGATTAAAATAAAAATTCAACCCCCCAAAGAGGAGAAAAGCGACATTCCGGCGGAAAAAATCCCCGAATTAAGCACGGAATCGCCTGAAATCGAAAAACCGGAAAGACCTAAAATTAAGGTTAAAATTCCGACGAAAAAAGACGAGGAGAAAAGCGACATTCCGGCGAAAAAAATCCCCGAATCAAGTACGGAATAGCCTGAAATTGAAAAACCGGAAAGACCGAAAATTAAGGTTAAAATTCCGCCGAAAAAAGACGAGGAGAAAAGCGACATTCCGGCGGAAAAAATCCCCGAACCAAGTACGGAATCGCCTGAAATCGAAAAACCGGAAAGACCTAAAATTAAAGTTAAAATTCCGACGAAAAAAGACGAGAAAAAAAGCGACGGCACAGAGGATTAATGCACGCAAGAACTAACATTTCTCTAAAAAATGTTAGTTCTAAGCCCTTCTCGTCTCTCAAAGCACAATTTTTTTCTGTCCTTATACTACTGCACCTTCTTTTTTCAACAATTCTATGAAATAGGCATACGTTTTTTTCAAACCTTCAGCTCTTCCGACTTTCGGATTCCACCCCAAAATTTCCTTTGCACGGCTAATGTCGGGACACCGCTGTTTTGGGTCGTCTTTCGGAAGTGCCTTAAAAACAATCTTTTGCGTCGTTCCGGTCAGTGCAATGATTTCTTCGGCAAAATCTTTTATCGAAATTTCGCTCGGATTGCCAACATTGACCGGGGAGGAATAGTCGCTGAGCAAAAGCCGGTAAATGCCGTCAGTAAGGTCTTCAACATAGCAAAAAGAGCGCGTTTGACTGCCGTCACCGTAAACGGTGAGGTCTTCCCCTTGCAAAGCTTGTTTCATAAAATTGGGCAAAGCGCGCCCGTCATTGAGCCTCATTCGAGGACCGTAAGTGTTAAAAATCCGCACAATTCGCGTTTCCAAAGCGTGATAATGATGATACGCCATGGTTATCGCCTCTAAGTACCTTTTCGCTTCATCATACACGCCGCGCGGTCCGATTGTATTCACATTTCCCCAATAATCCTCATTTTGAGGATGTACGTTCGGGTCTCCGTAAATTTCACTCGTTGAGGCAACCAATATTCTTGCTTTTTTTGCCAACGCCAAACCGAGCAAATTATGCGTGCCCATCGCGCCGACTTTCAGCGTTTGAATAGGCATGCGCAAATAATCGTCGGGACTTGCAGGCGAAGCAAAATGCAAAATATAGTGCAATTCACCCGGAATATGCACATATTTCGTTACGTCATGATGATAAAATTCAAAATTAGGTAAAGGCATTAAATGTTCAATATTTCTTAAACTTCCGGTGCTCAGATTATCCATTGCAATCACATGATAACCCTCGCGAATAAACCTGTCGCACAGATGCGAACCAAGAAATCCGGCACCGCCGGCGATTAAAACTTTTTTCATATTCAGTTTTTTTATTTTCCTGCTCAAAAAGATTTTTTAAAAAATTTAAAATTTTATTTTTTTTTATTATTTGATAAAAAATGCCTTTTTTTAAAAACAACTTTTTGAACCTCAACAGTTCTGCAAAATTAATAAAAATCGAAAGAAGTTGTAATTAATTGACAAAAAAAAACAGGATTGTTTTTGCAAAAAAAATTAACACTTGACAATCTAAATTGGAAAGTAAAACGCTCTTTTGTTTGTTTTTAGTGCAAAAAAACACAAAAAATTGTGTTTTCGCAGCTTAAAAACTGCGTTACATTTCGTTTTAGATTTATAAATTGAAATGCTTGCATTGCCTTCATTTTTTTGACAATAATTATTTTCTTTGTTGGTCTTTTGCAGGCAGGAGAAGGCTTAGTCGGAATTTTTTTGCGTTTCAATTTTTTTTATTTTTATTTGCGGTAAATTCACGGAAAATTATGCTCGAACTAAACCTCATTCGCGAACAAACCGAGCGCGTTATTCGCGGTTTGAAAAAAAAGAAATTCGGCAACGCCGAGAGCGTTGTGGCAAAAGTTATACAACTTGACGACGAGCGCAAAAGTACACAAGTCGAACTGAATAATTTGCAGGCAGAAGCAAATCAAATTGCAAAAGAAATCGGAAATTTGATGAAATCGGGACAAAAAGATGCTGCTGAAACCCTCAAACAACGCACTGCTGCACTGAAAGAAAGCATCAAATTGCTCGAAAATCAAAACGAAGCCGTGGAAGCCGAAATACATCAAATTCTCGCCTCCGTTCCGAATGTGCCGCACGAATCAGTGCCGGAAGGAAGTTCGGCGGACGACAATGAAATCGTATTACAAAACGGCGAAATCCCGCAACTTCACCCCGACGCTGTGCCGCATTGGGATTTAATTAAAAAATACGACATTATTGATTTTGAATTAGGCACAAAAATTACGGGAGCAGGTTTTCCCGTCTACAAGGGCAAAGGAGCGCGTTTACAACGAGCGATGATAAATTTTTTCTTAGATAAAGCACTCGAAGCCGGCTATACCGAAATTCAGCCTCCGCTCCTTGTTAATGAAGATTCCGGTTTCGGAACGGGGCAACTCCCCGATAAGGACGGTCAAATGTATCATTGCACCGCCGACGGCTACTATTTGATTCCGACCGCCGAAGTACCGATAACGAATATTTACAGAAATGTCATTCTCGATGAATCGCAATTACCCGTTAAAAACGTCGGTTATACGCCTTGTTTTCGCCGCGAGGCGGGCAGTTGGGGTGCGCACGTGCGCGGTTTGAATCGTTTGCATCAATTTGACAAAGTTGAAATTGTACAAATTGCTCACCCCGAAAAATCCTATCAGATTTTAGAGGAAATGCGCGCTCACGTAGAAAAACTATTACAGTTGTTGGAGTTGCCTTATCGTGTTTTGAGGCTTTGCGGGGGTGACATCAGTGCGAACGCCGCTTTGTGTTACGACATGGAGGTTTATTCGACGGCGCAGGGACGTTGGTTAGAATGCAGTTCAACGAGCAATTTTGAGTCATTCCAAGCAAACAGAATGAAACTGCGTTTTCGCGATAAAAACGGAAAAAATCAACTTACACACACCTTAAACGGCAGTGCATTGGCTCTTCCGCGCATATTAGCAGCGATTTTGGAAAATAATCAAACGCCCGAAGGCATCAAAATTCCAAAAGTTTTGCAGCCTTATTGCGGTTTTGATATGATTTCGTAATTGTTGAAACTTGGGAAATTAGAAAATATCGAAATGAAAAAAAGCAAGTCTAAACTGATTTGCTTTTTTTTCCTATCTTTGCAAAACAAATTTTTATACGTAAATCCATGAGTCAAAATAAATTAATACGGTTTGATTGGGCAATGAAAACCTTGCTTCGGGACAAAGCCAATTTTGA
>JBPOJO010000788.1:0-1772 GCA_052033485.1 Bacteroidota bacterium
ATCAAAGCCATTTTTTGCTATTTCCTTTTTTTCTTTATTTATTTGCAATGTTTAATAATATCGCGAATAATATGAAATCGCTCAAAGAGTTCAGGAAAAAAGCAAATAAGACACAAGCGGAGGTCGCCCAATTTTTAGGGGTTAAGCAGTCTTACTATAATCAAATGGAAAACGGAATTGCCGTCATAAGTGATGAGCGGCTGTTGAAAATTGCTGATTATTTAAACGTTACGGTAGAGGAAATAAAAAAACTTGAGCAAGATGCAAATTCACCAAGCACCAAAGATAACTTCACCGGTGAGCAGCGTATTAAGGAGTTAGAAGCACAATGCCGAATTTTAAGTTTGGAAAAACAACAGCTTCAAAAGGATTTGGAACAAGCTTATCGCGATTTACAGCATTACAGACAAAACAAGCTTGAATATTTAACATTAAGCAGAAACTACCCTGCAAAAGACATAAGAGATAGTCTCGCGGACGATTTAGAAAATATTGAGATTATCAATGTCGAAAATCAGCACAGGCTTCTGGAGCGATATATTGAGCCTTTTAATGTTGATATAAGAGAAGAAGAGCTTATCAGATTGGTTACTCAGGGTTATTTGAATGTATTGCATGGCATCATCTACGAAATAACACTAAAAACACCCGGTGCTGACCGGCACAGGTATATTTGGGCAACATATACAAAAGAGCAAAAAATTGCTTTTTTGGAAGATATTTACGACCGAAAATTGCACAATCTACACAAACATTTTTTGGAAACAAGAACTGTTCGTTATCTTGAGGGTAGCGGCTTTATTGACACTTCGTCATTATTCGAAAAGGTGAAAAGCATCTTCACTCGAAGTTTTTTCATTAAATACTTTGAGAAATTACTCGATATTACAGCCAAACATACTTGGATTACAAGCTAAAAAAATGTTTGAGCTATGTTTGAGTAGGTTTTTTAAAAACATGCTTAAGGCATTGATTAGTAAATATTTACAAAGTGCATTTTCAAGTCCGCTTGAGACCTCTTTTTCCTTTCATTTGGGTTCAAAAACCGCCTTAAACATTGTTTTAAGGCGGTTTTTTGTTTGTATTGCAATGTAATGAAATCAAATGGAAACAAATAATTCCACCCTTTGTTTCACAATAGTTTCACAATTATTTCACAGATATTACGCGTGTTTCACAAATTTAGTCCTGCTGAGGGCAAAAAAATGTTTTCCTTTTCCCGATTTATCTATCTTTGCGAGGCTTTCATGTAATGAAGTAAGCACGGCTCTCCTGCGCGACAATTCTTTATCAAGCAGATTGCAGCCGCAATTTGTGCAGGACTACATGGGGCTTCGCAAAAACCGTGCGCTATGCCAAACTTTTGAAGTCCGATTACACAAAAGCCATTTCAAAACATATTGACGAGGCTTTTGACTAAGCAGAAGCAAATCCACGCCTAAAATCAAAAGTCATTAGGGCATCAAAAAAGAACAAATCCTTTCTTTTTTGCTGCCCTTTTTAATCTGTTGGGATTGTGTTTTAATTGCGTTGCCATTCAAAAAATTGCGTTGCTATTGTGTTTCGATAGGGTTTTGATTGAAATTTGAATGGAAAAAAGCCGCTAAAAAGAAAAATTTAGCCGTATTTTTTTCTTTTTAGCGCACTTTTTTACATCTTTGCAGAAAAAAATCATGTCTAATCTTTGGTTGCTTACAGAGGAACGTCCTAAAACGGAAGTATTGCGCACTATCTTTGAAAAATTTGCAAAGGATATGGGATTTGCCGTTTTT
>JBPOJO010000436.1:0-2190 GCA_052033485.1 Bacteroidota bacterium
TATTATTTTTAGCTTCGAGAAAACTAGTCGTTAAATATTTAGGCAAATCTATTCCAAAGCCATGTAGAAAATTAGTTAAATTTCCACTCCACGAAATTGCTACAGTTACATTTCCAATACCCGAAGCCTATTTGTGGCATACAAGTAAAAAAATTTCCCAATATTTTGCATTTGCGCACCAACCTTTGTTAATTTCAAATGCTTGTGTTTCGGGGGTTTTAGCACTTATCACCGCCAAAAGAATGCTCGATATGGGCATTTGTAAACACGTCATCGTGAGTGGCGCGGACGAACTGACAACATTCGTAGCAACAGGATTTCGTTCTTTTATGGCATTGAGCGACGAAGTATGTCGTCCTTTTGATGCCAAAAGAAAAGGTTTAAATTTAGGTGAAGCAATCGCTTCAATCGTATTGAGCAAAAAAGAAAATGAGATAAAAATGAGTGCGGGAAGCACGTCAAACGATGCCAATCACATTTCAGGACCATCGCGTACAGCAGAAGGACTGCGATTAGCCATTCAAAAAACTTTAAAAGAAGCTCAAATAAATCCTCAAAAAATAGACTTCGTTTCCGCTCACGGGACCGCAACTCCCTACAACGACGAGATGGAAGCTTTGGCATTAAAAGCCTTTTCACTTGACCAAACGCCAGTCAACAGCCTAAAAGGTTATTTCGGGCACACACTCGGCGCGGCAGGCTTGCTCGAAACAGCCGTTAGCCTTTATAGTTTAGAAAATAATATTTTGTTTCAATCAAAAGGATTTGAAGAAATTGGCGTTTCGGTGCCTTTGAATATCATAAAAGAGCATCAACAGAAGAAAATAAATAATTTTCTTAAAATGTCTTCGGGTTTTGGTGGCTGTAATGCCGTAGCTTTTTTTGAAAAAAATTGATTTGAGTCTATATAAGGCAAGCTGATAGCTTACCGTACATCAGTTTTGTAATTATTTTTTTTTATGACTTCTAAAAAAAATAATTACAAAAAAAATTCCAAGTGGTCACTGTGTCCACTTGGAAAAAAACAGCTTTACAGACTAAAAAAAACACTTTTTTTTATTTGAACGCTTTTTTGAGCAAAAATTTTCCAAATTCTTTTCCTGCCTTCGCGTATGCTTCCATAATGCGCACACCTGTATCGTAATCATTTCCGCCGAATGTGCGCCCCTTAGCACCTTTCAACATGATAACCACCATGCTTTTTCCTGAACTTACTTCAATGAAAGAAATTTTTAAATCAATTTCTGCATTTTTACGAGAAATAACGATATTAAAACCAGGCTCTGTGCGAACTGTATGGACAATCATCTTGTATTTTGCTTCTTTAGAAAAAATAACAGCGTCGTCTGAATTTTTAGTAAAAAGTTCCTCAAATTTAGGCTCAAAACGTTCTGTTCTGTCAGAAATCCAGCTCTTTTTCCATTTTTCGCCTCTCCCTTTATCATCTTTATCATATTTTTTAGCTTTTTCTGTAACGTATTTACTTTCTTCTTCTTTACCGACCTTCATTTTTTCGTAGCTATATTCGACTGCGAGCTGTTTTTCCCCTTTGAGAAAATCAAGTGTTCCACTTTCTAATTTAATAGACTGCGCGAAAGAAAAACTAACAAACAAAAAAGTGCTAATGAGCGTTAAAAAACTCATTTTTAATAAATTATCCATTCTTTTGAAATATTTGAAATGAAAAAAACATGCAATTTTATTTATTATTTTTGTTAAAAACAAATCTAAATAGTGAATAAAAATTGGGCTAAAGAAGCAAGCACTAACATTTTTTTAAGGAATATTAGCCCTTACTCTTTAATTATCTATTATTTTCTTTTATCAATAAAAATAATAGGTTTTCTGCTTGTGGGAGGCATTTGTGCTCTAAGAATTTCCTCACTAGTTTCCCATTTAATTTGCGGCGTAACTCTTAATTTTGCTCTAAAATGATCTCTAACAAGCGTTTCAAAAGCTTTATCAGGTTTTTCAGTTGCCATACGAATCAAAATTTCATCTGTACCAACTTCATTGGTGTAAATTTCAATAATGTATGCTTTTATTGCTTCCATTTTATTCAACACCTCATACAAAATTGGGGGATAAAGGCTTGTGCCTTTGTATTTTATCATCTGCTGTTTTCGCCCAATAATTGGACTGCGGCGCGGCGATTTCTGCCCGCATGGGCATGCTTCGCGATGCAAAAAC
>JBPOJO010000217.1:0-4794 GCA_052033485.1 Bacteroidota bacterium
ATTTGAAAAAGCCTTACAAAGTTTGGGTATTTCATACAACAAATTTTCAGGTGACATAGACAAAAAATTAACAGAAATATTTGCGTTAATATTCTGAAAACGAGTGCGATAAAAAGCAAAAACATCAGCCAACATTGCATTTATGCAAGGCGGGTAAAAGTGCTAAATTGAAACATTTGTTATTTCTATGGGCTTTTGTGCGTGTGGAAACGGTAGTGCTATCAAGCCCACCCTGCACAAATGCTTTTCCGTTAGGCGTATGGCAGTTTTTTTTTTTCGCAACTATCATTAAAACAACAAACCAAGCAAGAAGCTTTTTTTGAATCTTGCCAAAAAATAAATTTTCAGTCGGAAACGCGAGCCAACGCAAAGGCTTTTTCTCTTTTCCGAACAAAAAATATTCGCCAAACCCAAAAGAGCAAACAGCCGAAACCAAGAAAAAATATTTCAAAATTTTCTGTAAAAAAATAAATTTGGAATTTTGGTTTTGCGCGCCTATCTTGCAGGCGCATTGAAAATTTCGTCCCCTTATCAAAAGGAACAAACAGATATTTCGCAAAGAGAATTTTGTTGAGTTTTTGGCGAAAATGCGGAGGAAAAGTTTGTAGATGTGGCAGTTATGGTTTATTGCAAGGCGATAAAATAATTAAAAACGTATCAATGGAATTTAAAAAATATCACGATAGTATAAAAAGTAAGATTGAGCAATCAACCGAATACACTTTGCGGACTGATTTTGAAAATTTGATTAATGCAATTAAACCAAGAAAATCTGTTGATATAATTCAGGAAAATAAAAAAACTGAAACGCAAACATTCGGAAAACCCGATTTTAAAGTAACCGAAAATGATTTGGAAATTGGTTGGATTGAAACAAAACCATTTAACGATGATTTATCTGTTTACCTTGATACGCCGCAACTAAAAAGATACTTAAATGTAATTCCTAATTTTCTGTTTACCAATTACCGCGATTTTATTTTATTTCGTGAGGGCGAAGCGATTTTAAATTCTACTTTGCTGATAAAAGGCGAAAAAAAATTACAAGACAGCAATATAGAGAAAACGCAACTTGTTATAAATGAGTTTTTTGACGGTAAATTTCAGCCAATTGAGAAAACCGAAAAATTATCAATTTTGCTTGCAAAACACGCACAATATCTGCACGATGAAATTTTGGATTTGTGGAACAGCAATTCAACATCTCAATTCAAAGAAAAATTACGCGGACTTTATGATTTATTTTCAAAAACTCTGATTGAAGATTTAAAACCTTCGGATTTTATTGACGCATATTCTCAAACGGTAACTTACGGCTTGCTTTTATCGGCACTTTCGGCAAATAAAAAAATTGATAAAACAAATTTTATTGATTTCATTCCAAAATCGCTTTCCATTTTTGAAGAGATTTTTGGATTACTTCGCCTACAAAATATTCCTGACGGTATTTCGTGGATAATTGATAAATTGTTGATAATCTTAAATAATACGGATTATTCACAAGTTCAAAAAGAACTTTCTTTTGCCAACAAAAATGGTCGTGAAGCAGAAGACCCGTATATTTATTTTTATGAAAATTTCTTAGCCGCTTATAATCAAGTAAAAAGATTAGAAAAAGGTGTTTATTATACGCCGCCCGCAGTGGTTCATTTTATTGTCAAAGTGATACAACAATCGCTGATGAAAGATTTTAAAAAATCAGGCTTAGACGATGATACTATTTCACTGTTGGATTTTGCAACAGGAACGGGAACTTTTCTTTTGGAAGCATTTAAAAAAGCAATAGAAAATGTGGACAAAGGACAAAAAAACGGTTTTATACGCAATAATCTGTTACAAAACTTTCATGGTTTTGAGTATCTTATTGCACCTTACACCATTGCACATTTAAAACTTACTAAATTTTTAACCGAAGAAGGTTTCGTATTTGAACAAGACGACCGAACAAAAGTTTATTTGACCGATACTTTGGACGACTCGCAATATCAACGAAATCCATTATTTCCGTATATTTCAGACGAAGGCGAACAAGCAACTCAAATAAAATTAGAAAAAAAAGTTTGGGTTGTGTTGGGAAATCCGCCTTACAGTAATTATTCAAAGAACAAAAAGCCATTTATTCAAGCATTGATTAATGATTATAAAAAGGACTTGAATGAGCAAAAAATAAATATTGATGACGATTATATAAAATTTATCCGTTTTGCGCAAGCTAAAATTGAAGGTGCAAAATATACCTATACAAAGGGAAAAAATTCAGTATCAGGCAAAATTGAAGGGGCAGGGCAGGGAATTGTAGGAATTATTACAAACAATTCGTATCTGAACGGCATTACTCACCGCGCAATGCGAAAATCATTGTACGAAACTTTTGATAAAATTTATATACTTAATTTGCACGGAAACAGCATCATTGGCGAAAAAGACAAAAATGTTTTTGATATAACGGTGGGTGTGGCAATTGTTTTATTCGTAAAAACCCCTAAACCGCTGAAAGAAAAAGAGATTTATTACTTTTCTTCACTTGATAATGAAATTACAAAACGAGATGATAAATACGATTTTCTTTTTGATAATGATTTGACAACAATAAATTGGAAACGCTTAAAACCTGAAGAACCTTATTTTTGGTTTGTAGAAAAGGATTTTACTCATACCAAACAATATGAAGCAGGTTGGAAAATTACGGATATTTTTAAGGAATTTAGAAATGGTATTCAGACACAACGAGATAAAATAACCATTCATTACTCGGAAAAGAGTTTGGAAAAAGTGCTTGTTGATTTGAATAATTTAGACAAAGAGGCTTTTAAAAAGAAATACGAACTTTTAAAAGACGGTAGAGATTGGAATTATGAAAATGCTAAAAAAGATGTATTGAATTACAATAAAAGGGATATTACCCTAATTCAATATCGCCCTTTTGATTTTCGTTATACTTATTTAACAGAAAAATCTAAAGGTTTTCTTGCCTACCCACGATTTAATATTTTTCAGCACTTCAAACAAAGAAATAACATTGGGATTCTGTTCACTCGTTTGACAAAAGGACATTTTTATAATTATGGTTTTGTTACAGAAGTTCCCATAGATACGGCTACAGGAGGAAAATATACTTCATCGGAAACATACATTGCCCCTCTTTACCTTTATAATTCCAACGGAAACTCTGACCAAAACGGAAACGGTTATATTTTTAAAGACGAAGAGAAAAAAGACAATTTTACCAAAGAATTTCGTAAGTTTTTAAAAGAAAATGATTTAAACAAATATACACCTGAACAAATATTGGGATATATTTATGCCATTTTGTTTTGTCCGACTTTCCGAGAAAAATATTTTGAATTTCTAAAAATTGATTTTCCTAAAATTCCGTTCCTAAAAAAACTACAAGGTTTTGAAAACCTTGCAGGTTTAGGTGGCGAATTAATTGAACATCATTTATTAAAACGTGCTTACCAACGAAACGAAATGCCGACATTTGCGGTTGAAGGAAACAACGAAATTAAACAAATTGATTACAACGCAGAAAATGAGCGTTTATACATCAATAAAACGCAATACTTTGAGAATTTCCCCAAATTGGTTTGGGAATACGAAATTGGCGGATACCAAGTATTTGACAAATATTTGAAAGCACGAAAAGATTTACCTTTGACTTACAACGAGATAAATCATTTAAAAAAAGTTGCCGCTTCAATTTCCAAAACGATTGAAATTCAGCAAAATATTGATAATTTGTGTTCAATGTGGATATGATAACTATTTCAAACCTATAAGGTCGTCAAGTATCCACCCGAGCAACCCCATCTTTTTCCTCCTTTTCCATGTTCTTTGGGCTTTAAAATTGATTGCGCGCAAAGGTAGGTGATGAATGTTTGGAGAAAAAGATGGGGTTGCTCGGGTGGATACTTTAGTACTGCTACGGGCAAAATAGCAAAAAAAATGGGTTTTAAAAATGCAAATGTCATATTTAACCAGGATAAACCCAATCAAATAATCACTCATTTTACAAAATAATGACTCACAATTTAATAAAAGCTGTTTGGGCAATACTTGCTAAACAAAATAAAGGTACTATAACAAACTACCTTCCTGCTTGGGGAGGGTTGACCACTCATGATAAATATGTAATCAATTTCATCGAAAAGCGTCAACTTCCTGAATGGAATTATCAAAATTCATTTTTTGAGAGGCAACTACATGAAATAAACGAAAAACAGGAAACCTTTTTTCGTTTTGTAAAATCAGTATTGATTTCAGGTACAACAATAGAAGACTATTACAGAGAAAATGAACAAAAGGTTACTGAGCTTGTTCAGATGGTAAAAAAAAGAAAATTTGAGTATGATGAGGACGATACTTCTACTTGGATTGACAACTTCATTTATATAGAGTATCAAGGCGAAAAGGTTTATTTTTCTCATGAAACTTCAGAAGGGGAATTTCTATGGAGTTTATATGGCTCATTAGAACCTTTAAACCGGGAAATAGAGATAGGAGGTGCTCTCTGTGTTGTTTATATCGACAATTAATCGAAATCGCCAAAGCAGGCACGGAAAAGTACACGCAAACCCTCGCACACAAACATTACGAGTTGAGCAACCACTTAGGGAATATTTTATCCGTCATTTCCGACAACAAATACAAAAACGGTACAATTTATGATTCAATTTTCAATCGGCAATTTTCAATTATCAATGAGCAATTTTCAATTATCAATGAGCAATTTTCAATTATCAATGAGCAATTTTCAATGAGAAGTTTTCGATTTTCAAATATCAAAGAGCGCAC
>JBPOJO010000662.1:0-12475 GCA_052033485.1 Bacteroidota bacterium
AAAGAATGTACAGCGAGCTTTAGCTTGCGACCTTACTTGCGCACGTTGTCGAAGAGATTGTTCCTTAAATCCGCAAGCTAAAGCTCGCGGTACACTCCGCAAGCTAAAGCTCGCGGTACACTCCGCAAGCTTTTTTTGCCAAAGAATGTACAGCGAGCTTTAGCTTGCGACCTTACTTGCGCACGTTGTCTAATAAATTGTTCCTTAAATCCGCAAGCTGAAGCTCGCGGTACACTCCGGCTAAACTGTTACATTTCAAAAAAATTTGCAGACTACTCACCAACCGCCACTTTCAAAAACACCTTGTCCGAATGTCCGTTTTTAGCGTTAAAAAGCTCAACAGCAATGAGATAATAGCCCGTCGGAACGCGCTTTCCGTTGTTATCAATGCCGTCCCAAGTCAGATAGCCCGCAGGCGAAATTGTTCGATTATTCACTAAGTCGCGCATTTTACGCCCCTGCATATCAAAAATTAAAACATTTGCAGACAAATTCGGCTCTTCGCAAGCCATTTGAATTTGTGTAAAATCCGCCACGCCGTTGCCGTCGGGCGTGATGACTTCATGCGACAAACTGAAACAATTTTTTGCCTGACGCTGTTCGCGATTGCGCAAATGTTGTGAATTGAGGTAACCGGGAGTGCCGAAACCGACATCACTCGCCGCCGAAGTCCAATTATTTTCGTCATCGGAAGGCGCGAAAAAATCAATTCTTTCCAAAGAAACATTATTTTGGTCGCGAATTAAATCAAAATGCCAATCATTCATATAATCAACGCGGTCAATGATATTGTTTTGGGCATCAAGCAAAATAACGCTGCCCTCCGAATCGGCATAAGCAGGGATATTTTCTGCCTGCCAAAATCGCTCCGCCGCGCCTTTCGGATATTGCAAAAGCAGTTGCGAATTGTCTTTTGAAACCGCAAGATATTCGCCGGGAGCGAGCAAAAGCGGTTTTTCGGTAATTTTGCGGGGAGTATAAAGTGTGTCATCTTGCCAAGCCGCCAATGACCAATCTTGTAAATTGAGGAATTTTGACGAACGATTGTAAATTTCGACAAAATCCACTCCTTCCACCGGCGGATTTGCCAAAATTTCATTGATGATAACATCTTCTTTTTCAGCCTTTTCGGGCATGACAACGCGCAAGACCGTTTCCGAAAGAATATTGCCCGAACAATCTGTTAAATTTTTAAGCGTCAAGGTATAAACCGTTTGAGGAGCTAACCCCGGCGAAACTTTCAAACGCAAAGATTGCGGCGTAGGCATGGTTTTTTCGACAATTAAAATGCCTTTGTCAAAACTCAAATCGGCAAAATTAACAGCTTGAATACTGTCAATTTTTTCATTCAATTCCACAAAAACAGTTGCCGCATCTGCCGCGTAAGTTCGCAAAACGAGCGGAGGACGATTATCAGGGTTTGAGCGTGCAACGGAGTTTTTTTGACCCGGCGTGCCGCCTTTTAAGTCGTTTGAAACTTGCCAATTATCTTTTTCACCGCAAGGATTTTGCGCATCAATCATTTCGAGCGACCAACCGCCGTCCTTTTTGAAATCATCGCCGAGCCAATCATCATCGTAAGCTATCTCAAAAATACTTGTTCCCGATGCGGTAAATAAACGCAATTTTTCACCGTAATTATCCAAAGAAAGCCAATTTGACAAGGCAAAAACTGTTCCGAGCGGGCGGAATGGGGGAACCGCCGATGTCGGACAAAGAATGATATATTGTTTAGGCAAAATGCTCAAAAAAGGCAATCGAACCGATTTAGTTGCATCACTCAAAAAAACGTTTCCTAAGTTGAGAATTTTATCGCTGCGATTGAAGATTTCCAAAAATTCACTTTCCGGCAAATTTACCGCAGGCGCAGGGTCAGCCATAATTTCGGTGATGAGCAAGTCGTGTTTTTGCGGCGTTTCCCCTGTTCCGAAGTGAATTTTTTGTTCATTCATTACATTCCCTGCACAATCACGCACATTGCCGGCAGTAAGCGTGTATAAAATTTCGGGCAAAATTGCGGGCGAAAGGCTAATGCGGAGAGTTTTTGGGTTCTCAAAAATTGACGAATTAAGCGAAATACCTTTGTCAATCGCATAATTTTCGAGCGTAAGCATGCTCAAACTGTCTGTTGTTTCCGAAAAAATAATTTCCAAAGTATTGCTGTTCAGCACATTAAGTGCGTCTATTTTGGGCAAATCCGTGTCGGGATTATCCGCGCGAACTGAATTTTCGGCGGCAGGTGTTCCGCCTTTCGCATGCAGACTTTCACGCCAATTATTGCTCTCTCCGCAAGGGTTTTCGGTGTCAATCATTTCCAAAGTCCAACCGCCCTGTGCTTTTACGGGGCTTTGATACCAATCCGTAGAGTAGTCGAGGGCATGAATAAAATTGCCGTTTTGAGTTTCCAAAACCAATTTTTCACCTTCATTTCCGAGCGAAGGAAAGTTTTTTACACCTAAAACACGTCCGAAATCGGCAAACATCTGCACACTGCTTTCTGCACACAAAACGACATATTCTCCCGGCGACAAGACCGCATCGGGAAGATTTGCCGTTCCGCCGCCGTCGTGCAAAACGATATTTTTCAGTCCGATAATCTTGCCGGAACGGTTAAAAATTTCAATAAATTCACGCTCCGGCAAAGCGACAACGGGTGAAGGGTCGGCGAGAATTTCAGTTATCAAAACATCAAATTTTTCGGGCGCAAGCCCTGAGCCGAAAGTCAGTTTTTGTTCGCTCAAAATATTGCCCGAACAATCTTTTATTTGCTTAACAGTCAGCGTGTAAATAACATTCGGCGCGGCAGAAGGCGCGATTTTAAGTTGAATATTTTGCTCATTCACATAGAAAATTTCGGTAATCGAAATGCCTTTGTCAATGTCGAAGTTGTCAATTTTAGTGATTGAAATGCTGTCAGTTTTTTCATTCAAAATAATTTCTAAAACACTGTCAGACAACAAATTAATCTGCGTAACGGTCGGCGGGACATTGTCGGGATTTACTGCGGTAACAGAATTTTCCGAAGCGGGTGTTGCACCGCGAGAATCAATACTCGCTTTCCAATTTCCGACTTCCGTGCAGGCGAAATTTTTGTCAATCATTTCCAAAGACCAACCGCCGTTTTTTTTGACAGCATCGCCGTACCAAGTGTCCGAAAAATCAACAGAATGTAAAATTTCGCCCTCTGCATTGCGTAGAATCAGCTTTTCTCCGGCATTATTGAGGGAAGGAAATGAGGGTACTTCGAGAATTTTTTCAGGTAAAATTCCCAAAACGGCAAAACTGTCGCTGCGAGAAATGGCGCAAAGTATCATAAAATCATTCGGCAAAATAGCTTTTGAGGGCAAAATCGCCGCCGAGGTTGCATCAAAAAGACTTACATTTTGCAAAGAAAGTAAATCATCAGTTTGGTTGTGAATTTCAATCCATTCGCACAATGACATTCCGACTTTCGGACTTTCGTCTGCAAAAATTTCGTGCAAAATAATTTCACCTTTTTTTGGCGCGCGCCCCTTTCCGAAACGCAGCGTTTGATTTGCCGCGTTGCCCGCACAATCGCGAGTGCGCACATTGAGCGTGTAAATTTGCGTTTCATTTATCGGAGCGACAAAATTGATGTAAATTTCACGCAAATTAACAAATTCAATTCCGGCGACAGCAAGCGAAGATAAGGTATAGTTTGAAGGCGAAACAAGGCTTAAACTGTCCGTAATTTCATTAAAAACGATGTGAATTTTTGTCAATGAAATAATTTCAAGCGAAAGAACTTTCGGCGCAACATCATCGGGATTTGCGGCAAAAACCGAATTAAGTTTTGAGGGTGTACCGCCGCGCGAATCGACAGAAGCACGCCAATTGTTAGCTTCTCCGCAATAATTTTCCGGGTCAATCATTTCTAATGACCAACCGCCGTTTTTTTTCACGGCTTCGGCATACCAACTGTCTTTGTAGTCGACGGCATGAATTAAATTGCCGATTGTATCGCGCAGAGCTAATTTTTCACCCGTATTGGACAAAGAAGGAAAAGCCGAAATGCCCAAAACCTGCGTCGAACTTCCGCCTGCCGCAATCACTTTTGTGCGCAAACTATCGGCTTTTGCAGTGCTTGTGAGCGTGAGATAAGCGTGTGCAGCGAGGGCTACATTCGGCAAAGCTATTGAAGTTGTTGCGTCCGACAAACGAACATTTTGCAAATTCAATAATTTTGTGCTGCGATTGTAAATTTCAATATATTCTGCGCGCGGCAGACCGACGGAAGGGTCTTCGTCCGCCATTATTTCATTAATCAACAATTCGCCTGAAAGCGGTTTTGCGCCGAGAGCAAAATAAGCCGTATCATTTGAGAGGTTTCCGACGCAATCCTTTATATTTTTTGCAATAATACGATATTCGGTATTCGGGTCAATAGTGGTTGAAAAAGTAAATTTAACCGAATTGTCGGAAAGCCAAAGCAGAGAACTTAGGCTCAAAACAGGTGAAAAAACGTAATTAGCGGAGTTTATCAAGCTCAAACTGTCGGCATTTTCAGAGAATGTCAGCGTCAAATTTGTAGGCAAAACGATATTTGTTGCCGTTATTTCAGGGGCTGCAACATCGGAAAATGTGCCGTTTGTGGAATTAATCAATGCGGGTGTTCCGCCCCGATTGTCTGTTGAGGAAGTCCAATTTCCTGTCAAACAATTGACCATAAGATTTCTTTTTTCCAATGACCAACCGCCGTCCTTTTTAGCCGCGCTTGTGTGCCAATCGTCATCATAAGTAATTTCATCAATCAAATTGCCGTCAGGGGAAACAAGGCGCAGCCGCTCGCCCGAGTTAGACAAAGAAGGAAAACCGCTGACAATTAAGGTATTACCTGACAAACTCAAACTATCCGCAGCCGCACTGCCGCATAAAATTAAATATTGTCCTGCCGGCAAAATATAATTCCCCAAAGTTCCGTAACCGCTTGCATCATAGATTTTTACGCCGAGTAAATGAAGAGAAGTGCTTGAAGAATTGTAGATTTCGATGTATTCAAAAGGCGGCAAACCGACTTGCGGGTCAGGGTCAGACATGATTTCGCTTATCAATAATTGCCCGACAGTCGGCGGCGAGGGGCGCGAAAATGTGAGCGTTTGCGGCAACATTGTATTGCTTTCCAAGTCTCGAACATTTTGAACGGTCATTGTATAAGAAATGCCAAAGGCAAAAATTGTTGCAAAAGTCAATTTAACAAATTTCGGGTTACTTTGCAAAACAACGCTTGTCGGAAAACCCGTTCCGAGTAAATTATAGTGATTCAATGCCTCTGCCGTTGTTTCATCAATTGCCTCTGAAAATTCCAATTCTACTTGATTGTCGCTCAAAATGATAATGTTCGCAATGAGGGGCGGCTGTGTATCAATAAAAAAATGATGGTTTGAAACGGGTGCAGTTAAGCCGTTTTCCAAATCAAACCACCCTGCCGAAAGTGTGTAATCAGTGTTTGCCAAAAAATTGTCAGAAAATGTGAGGTGTACAATGTTAAGTTGCGACACATCACGGACGGCGGTTATAGGTGTTCCGAAGCTTAAAACCTGATATTTTGCTTCATTTTCGGCATCTGCAAGCGTAACATCACTTTCAAAAATAACATCAATTAAATTGAATGAAATCGGAACAACCGTTGTGATATGAGGCTGATAGACAATGTTTTCCGCAAGTAAAGTTGATACATTTCCGAATACGTCGCCGATATTGCTGCATTGCAAAACATAATTTGTTCCGCTGTTCATCGAACCTGTAAAACTCAAAATCACACTTGCTCCCGTGTGCAACACACCCGTGCATGCACCTGCCCCCGCAAGCGTATACGCAGTTGCGAGGGCGGCTGAAGCGGCAGTAACCGCCTCCGAAAAATTAACTTGCACTTGATTATTTGCCAAAACTTTTACCGATGCAATGCTTGGTTTTTTGGCAGAAAACGTTATATTTTGCGCCGGTAAAAGCGGATTATTGGTCAAATCACGCACATTTGAAACTGTCAAAATTAAGCCGTCTGCATCAGCAAAGGGCGTTGCAAAAGTCAATGTTACAAGACGCGGATTAGGTGCAAAAAGTACGGCAGTAACGGGATTTCCGATACCGGCAGACACGAGATAATTCGCAACATCGGAAGCGGAGGTATTTTGCACAAATTCATTAAAACGAATTTGCAGAGTTGTGTTATTCAAAACGCGCAATTCTACGACTGAGGGCGGATTCGTATCGAACATAAAATCGCGGATTCGCGCCGTCATTTCATTGCCGTTCAAGTCCAAAACATTTTGAATACGCAGTCGGTACAAAAATTCGAGGGCGAAAGGAGTCGCAAAAGTCAGTAAAACTTGCGACGGATTTGCCGCATTTCTAATGGCAGAGGTCGGAAAAGCATTTGTCGAAATGACCTGATAATTATTTATCATTTGCGCTGTAACGACATCAACAGGCTCAGAAAATTGCACCAAAAGTTGCGTTGCAGACTGCGGAATCACGCAAGCTGCGCAAACATCGGGGCGTTGTGTATCCCAAACAAACGAGCGCGACGAAGGTGTACTCATCGTATTGCCGAGCGCGTCGGTTAAATTATCAGCCGTCAAAAGAATATTGCTGTTGTTCGGAAAATTGTCCGAAAAGCTTAAATGTACCAACTTAAAATTTGCAGCATCTCGTACAGCCGCCACAGGATTTGCCGTTCCGACCGATTTGGCAAAATTGCTTTCGTCTTCCGCGCCGGGCAAGGCAATTTCTTCATTAAAAAGAACATCGGCAGCGTTATTACTGAGAGCATTCACGGCTACTATGTGCGGTGGTAAATTGTCCGAAAAAGTAAAATTGAACGTTGTCGGCAACATCGCATTTCCAAACAGGTCTTCGACAAATGTTGCCGTGAGTGTGTAATTTGCACCGGCAACAAAATTTGAGGCAAAAGTTACAAAAACCGCGCTTGCATCGTTCGGGTCTTTTGTTGCCGTCACTGCTGCTCCAATTCCCAAATTGCAAAAATAATTCAAAGCTGTTTCAGCAGAAGAATTTTCGGTAATTTCGTCAAAGTTAATGCGAAGTTGATTGGGAGCTGCACCCGTAACGGCGGTAATATTCGGCGGGGTAATATCGGTATAGACGTGAACAAGAGGGTTGTCAAAAAGAAAATCATTTTTTCTCGCAGTCGCTGAATAACGGTAATTCACACCAAAAAAATTGCTAAGCGAACGCGAATCGTCATTTGCCGAGCCGTAATAAATTCCGTTTACGTACAACAACCATGTTCCCGTACTTGTCCTAACGACGCGGACATTCGCTTCGGCGGGGCTTGTCAGAGGAGGACCGTTGATAAGTGTTGTCAAAGTTGTACCGTCTTGCCTAAGAAGCGAAACATTATTTTGCATTCTAATCAAATATCCGTTTAGATTACCGTCAATCAAATCAGTATCAGCAACAAGATAAATTCGAGAATGATTGTTGGCATCAGGCGGATTAGGGCTGAGAAAACTTAATTTCGTCCAAAATTGCCACTCATAGGCATTAGTGGTTAAATCAAGCGCAAGGGGAGTTGTCAGCCAAGCACGCCGCGTTCCCGTGCCCGTTCCTGCAATATTTGTGTATAGCTGAAAGCTTGCATTAACAGCAAAACCGGCACCTGCCTCAACAGTATTGCCCCCTGTCCAAGTCGGAGACGTTGTAATGTTCCCGTCAGCAAAATTGTCAGACAAAACTTGTGAAAAAGCAGGGGTGTTTGGCAAAATAATGAGTAAAAATGCAGCAAAAAAAGTATAAAATTTTTTCATAGATTTCGTTATTTGCAAGGAAATGTGTTTGGCAAAATTAGACATTTTTTTATCAAAAAACAGAAAAACTTTTCTGATTTGCTGCCGATTTTTATAAATTTCTATTGTTAAAAAAAAGTAAAATTTTGGTGATTCTAAAAATTCATTTATTTTTGCATATATACTCGTTTAGCATGAGTAAAAAGCTCTTCCTTTTTTGCTCCGTTTAATTTTTTGACAGTTCATTACTGTCAGCGAATCGAGTACATAAAAAAATTTTCCGGCTTAAAGCCTTTTAATTGAATGAATTAAAATGAAAACGATTGCCATTCACAGCCGTTCTTTTGAAAAAAATAAATTCTCCTTGGTAATTCGCATGCTTGAAACATGCCGAGCGTATTCGGATAAAATTTATTTAACATCGGATTTGTATCATTTTGCAGCCAACGAAGGCTTTGATGTGAGTTCATACAAATTTTTTAAAAGTTATGCTGATATGCCCGATGCCGATTATTTTGTCAGCATTGGCGGCGACGGAACTATTTTAGAGTCAGCAACTTATATCATGGAAAAAAATATTCCTGTTTTAGGTATAAATACAGGTCGCTTGGGTTTTTTGGCTACGAATGCTCGTGAAGAGTATGAATTTGCACTCAAATCAATGTTTGACGGTTATTACACAGTGGAAGAACGCAGCATGATTTGCCTTGATTCTGACCAAGACCTTTTTGAAGGAGTGCCGATTGCCCTAAATGAGTTTGCCATAATGAAACGCGATACTTCATCAATGATTGTCGTTCATACTTACATCAACGGAGAATACCTCAACTCATATTGGGCAGACGGACTAATTGTCGCAACACCGACAGGCTCAACAGGATATTCGCTCAGCGTAGGCGGTCCGGTATTAATGCCTCAAACGTCAAATTTTGTTATTTCACCTGTCAGTCCTCATAATTTAAACGTCCGCCCTCTGATTGTACCTGATAATTCAGTTATTGCATTTGAAATTGAGGGGCGAAGCAAAAACTTTTTGGTTTCACTTGATTCGCGTTCACGAAAAGTCGAAGCCAATATACAACTTGCAGTTCGGAGTTATGAGCATAAAATCAAGCTCATCAAATTATCCGAACAAAGTTTTTTGAAAACCCTGCGGGCAAAATTAAATTGGGGAATGGATATCAGAAACTATCCGGGTAGCGAGGAATAAAACCCACTCCCAAGTACAAATTTTGGAATAAATTTCATCATAAGGGCTCTTCATAGCTAAGGCAGTAGACCCGACATTTCCCACCCCTACATAAAGAAATAGTATTTATGATATTCATTTCCGAGTAAGTCAATTACTTTTCGATGCAACTCCTTTACGTTTAGAATTTTGTGCTGTTTATTTAGGTATAAGATTGTAATATTTGCGAAAGCGGTAAATATCCACCTTGCAGTTGGATTTTTGACTTGCTTTCCGAGTTGATTAGGTAAGGTAAGATTGAGCAATAGTAATGCCTGTCTGATTCGAAATTCTATGGCAGCATAAACAGTCAAACAAAGTGTCATGATAAATAAAAGAGCTTCTATTCGTTCGGGTTTCTTAACAAAAAGTGTAGAAGCCATAAACTGAGGGTCTTTTAGGAACCTAAATCCACGTTCTACTTTTGATTGCGCTTTGTAGTGTTTAAAAAGCATGGTATCGGGTAGTTTGTCAAAATTTAATTCGTTGGTCGCAAGAATAAATTTACCTTTTGTGTGTGCCATTTTTTCAAAAGTTGTTAAGCTACAACATACTTCGGCAGTGATAAAATAGTGGTGTCCTGCGGGTATTTCATCTTTTTTAGGTCTTCCTTTTTTGTCAAAATAAGCCACCTTGTTAATAATTAAACTACTAACAGTCAAGTATTTACACTTCAAACTGAATTTATCAAAGGCTTTTTGAGCATCTGTTTCACAAGCGAAAGGGCTCTTGCAGAGTTGCTCAAAAGCTTTGTATTCTTTGGTACTTTCTTTGGCAAATTTATCACGTAAAGTAATCATTTCACGTTTGTAGGCTTCCGCTGAAAAAACCAATAACCAACGTTGCGTAATTTCTGCATAGTTTGCCGAAAGGGGAATATACTGATAGCCTTCCGCTAAAAAAGACCAATTTTCATCATTTTTAGCGATAGCGGTTTTGCATTCGGTCAAGGTTTCGGGGACTCGGCTTATCCATTTAATTTGTGTGCCACATTCTCGCAAACTATTTTGGGTATAACCTGCACTATCCATAACAATATAATCAAGGTCATGAACGTTTTGTAGTTGTTTGATATGTGCTTTAATGGTATCATGAAAGGCTGTTTTATCGCTTGTATTGCCATCTAAGCCTTGCATATGCAAGACTATCCCTGCTTGATTTTCTACAATCAAATTAAGCACAACTTGGTTTAAATCGGGGCGGTGGTCACGGCTATAACCTTGCGTGAGGCGTATCAAATGCTCATCTACTTCGGATTGCTTGGAGTTATAGACCCCATCAACATGAAAATCGGTGCTGTCCATGTGGGCGACTTTGCCGTCTAAACCCAAAATTTTACACATATCAGGGACTAAGTGGGCATATAATTCTGTGCAGCCGTAAGCATGAATAGCATCTAAGGCTCTACCGAGTACCGTATCGTTTAATTGACTTGCTTTAATGCCCGAACCTAAAAGAAGTTCTATTGGCTTATCCTCAAAAAAGGACGAAACCATGTAAAGGGTTCTTTGCGAAAAACCTAAACCATTTATTATCAAAGCCTTACAGATAGTACCAATGCTGACATCAGGACAGCCACAACCTGCTAATTGAAGTTGTTTGTCTATATTTTTGACGATAGCTAACTCGTCTATCATACCGGCAACTAAGCCCAAATGAGCTAAACTTTTGCTCTCATAAGTATCTTCCATAAGACAAAGATAAAGAAAATAAACATAACAGAAAAAGGGATGGGAAATGTCGGAAAAAACGATTGGTTAAACCCGATTTTGTCAGTCCTTCCTCTAAAAATCGCTTCAAAAAATAGTTTTGTGTGCTTCCCGTGAGGCTCATGTAGGGCTTTTCGATGATAAAAGTTTTGCGCTGCGAGCGATTAACCTCAACTTTCGAACCGTCAAACAGGGATATAAAATCCGTTTCCTCTGCTCCCCGATTGCGTGAATATTGCCCGATGCCCTCTAACCAACCGCGTAATTCATCTTCAAAGCGCAAAATTCCTTGCGGATTGTCCGGAATGATTTCCTTAAAAAGTGCCTCGTGTGTCCCCTTGCCGACAACCAAACGTTTTTTCGGTGCATCGTCCGTGTATTGACTTTCAAGTTTGCGTTGCAATTCGTTAAGGGCTTTATAGACAAGATTTTGCGTGATACTTTTGCCCCCCGAACTGATACCGACAATCGCACTCCAAAGAATACTTTTCACCGCAAATCCGTCGGGCGTTGTACTTACAAAACGATTACCGATAACGCTTGCAAATGCCGTTAAAATCGCCGTTCCTATATACCCTCTGTCAAGTTTCTTATTCACCAATACATCAACAAATCCGCTGATTTCGGACGGAAAAACATCTAAGGGAAAGATATTTTCGGAAAGTTTTCTTTTGAGTAATTCCGCTTCAAGCTCTTCACTACTTGCAGACGGTAATTCTCTTGCTTGCTTTTTAGTATTTTCGTTTTTCATAAGCAATAATTTAGAAGCCCCCTTTTTGGGTGCAAAAAGGGGAAACTCAAAATTTTAAAAATGATGATTACGGGAACTAATTCACACGACTTTTATTGAGAAACTCAACGATACTGCGTAAATCAACGAATATTTTTCGCCCTGACTTAGAAATTCGGATTGCACCCGAAGTTTGCAGATGCCAAAATTTTGTATTTTTAATGCCGAGCTTTTTCAATGCTTCTTCCTTGCTAATCCATTCGCCTAAATTCGTTGCGTTTTCGGTGTTTTTCGGCTCTGTTGTCAAGCTGATTTTATTGCTTGGTTGGTAGGTTTCCGCTAAGAGTTCAAACGCTTCAACACCGAAATAATGAGAAAAACGCAAAAGCTCTCCCGATGTAAATTCTGCTTTATTTTTCAGAAGTTGAGCAAATCTCTTTTGTCCAACTCCGAGCGCATTGTAAGTGTCCCGATTAGGCTTAAATGCTGCCTTTATTTTGCGTTCGTACTCTCTAATCACGATTTCCAAACGGTTTAAAACTTGTTTTTTCATTAGACTAATTTATTAGTTATAATGCAAAGCTAAACAACGGATTTAAACGAAGCAAATAATACATGTAATTTATTTTTTAGAAATATACTAATGTTCGTTTTTTGGTTATTAAGGCACTTTTTTACATGTAAAATATTTAAATCAGAAGTTTTTCAGATTAAATATTTTCAATATTATCCATAAAAAGGGAGCGCATTTACCCTTTAATACACATTAGAATTGTAATCAATATTGCTATATAATTTTATACTTATGTTTTTATGTGTTCATTTTTTGGAATGGTGTTACAAATGTGCACAATTGTGCACATTTGTTCACATTTGTTGCAAAATGACACAATTTGTAACACTTTTCCACTCCGTAAAATTTCAAATATGAGGCTAAGATTGCAGACTTAAAAGCATATCAATTCTGCAAATAAAACAATATATAAATAATAATATCAATTTTTCAAATTGCATCTTTTCACGATAAATCGGATAATTAGAA
>JBPOJO010000591.1:0-7145 GCA_052033485.1 Bacteroidota bacterium
GGACACATTGGGCAGCGTCTATCGTGAAAACACAAATAATGGCGAAAAGGCATTTTTATTCGCAAAAAAGTACCGCAAACCGAATTGTTTGCGGTACTTTTTTTTGCCTTATTCTTTTGAAAATTTCACGGCTTTAAGCCCTGTCGCGGTCAAAAATCGAATGATGTACGTGCCGGCAGGAAGGTGCGCAACATTGAGCGCGTTTTCGCCCTCAGCTTTGACAGTAGTTTTCAAAATTTCTTTTCCGAGCAAATCGCTGATTTGCACCTCGGCATCTTCATTGATAAGGACATTAAGCAATGAAGAAGTCGGATTCGGGTAGACAAAAATTTCCTCATTTTTGTCCGACCTGCGCAAATTTACTTCTTTTGAAAAAGTTTCTTTTCCGTCCGCATCAAGGCTTTTGAGGCGATATTTTTCAAAATTTTTCGGATTTTTGTGGGTGAAAAAATACTCGACTGTTTCCTGCGCAAAAACTTTTTTTGCCGCAATTTCTCCGATTTCCGCCCATTCACCTTTCGCCGTTTCATTCAAAACAACATAGCGCAAATTGAGGGGATTTTCGAGCACTTTCCACCGAATTTCATTGTTTTCTCCTTTTGCTTTCGCCGAAATATTAAACCAATTAATCGGCAAAATATCTTCATGAATGATTTCACCGCCGTACGCTTCACACAAACATTGTTGCTGCGGCGTGCCGATTTGACTGTTTTGCTCAATTACCCACACAATATTGAATAATTTGTTACAATCAGTTATGGTAAAAATTTCGGCACAAGTTGCTCCGGCAAGCAAAATAGTTCCGCCCGCAGGAATATTTGCCGTTGTGGTATACGTTGCAAATAAATTGTCATCGGAATCAACAATGCCGGGTGCCGTGCCATAGTCGCAATAAAATTTGATTGTCAAACTGTTTGAACCTGCCGCGTGCGAATCCACCGTCGAAGTGTTGTTGATGCTGCCGTATAAGGCAAGTTGAAAATTTCCGCCGCCGAGATTGATGTAATCAACAGAAGACGGCAAATAGGAAATTTCCGGTTTGAGCACTTGCAACACAAAAGTACTGCCGCCGGTTTGAACGGTTACATTATTGCAAACTTCTTCCGTAGTTGAGCAATATAAACCTTGTTCAATGACGGAGCGTGTTTGAATATTGTAATTTCCGCAAGTCAAATTCGCATCTGTCCCGATTAAAAAGCTGAATTCAATAAAATCATTCGGTAAAACACCGGCATTGAGTTTAAAACTCAAGCGCGTACCGCCTCCGCCGAGGGGAATGATGGTCAAATTCGGCGCGGCAGGCGAATTTGCGCCGGCAATATAACTGCCCATGTAGTTGATTCCGGCAGGTAAATCGAAGAACACATAATCTTGGTTAGAAGTCGTTCCCGCGCCTTGGTTGGTGATTCGCACTTCCATGCGGTCGCTTTGTGCACATTCCGAAACTTGCAAATTAGCACCCGTAAATTGGATATTCGTGCCGTAAGGCTGCACCGCACCGATAATTTGCGGAGGTGATGCCACTATGACAGGCGTACTCACGGGGGCACCGCACATACGGATACCCGATGCAACAAATGAGGGATTATCGCCGATAATAAAGGAACAATCTAATTTTAACCTGAAGCGAATTTTGATTTTATTGGAATCCAAAACACTTACGCCGGGCATTCCGTGCGCAAATTTGCTTTCCAAAAGGTCTAAATTCCACATGCCCATAACGGGGTCTGCTATCGGCACAAAAGGCGAAGAAAGCGGATATTGCATTTTCGCGCTGCCGGCAACATAACTCATGCCCGTTGCGGGATAGATGATGTTGAGACGCAGATTTTTGATGTATTCCAAATCTGCGTTTGCCAAAGTCAATTCATATTCAATAAAATCGCATATCCCCACCGGAGCAGTCGGATTGACAGCACCTTGAAAAACAGCCTGCTTCACGTCAATGGGAAAACTCGCGGTCGTTTCATTGTCGCAATCATTGCTAAGCGGCGAGGCAGGATAACCGAAGCAACTCCAACCCGCACGCATATTGACGGTAAAATCACTGCAAGTTGTCCAACGATAATACACTTTGTAACGCCTTGTCGTTCCGTCATTTATCGTGCCGACCTGCGCCCAATACGTCCCGCCGCCTGCTGATAATACAGGAATATTGACGGGCGGTCCGGTGATGTCTTCAATTTTATAGACAGTCAAACCCGGATTGGAAAGTGAGAACCACGAATTTGCCGCATTGATTGCCGTTGCGTAGTCGGGAGTACCTAAATCAAAAGTAAAACTTTCAGCATCGGTATAGGCTTCTTCCAATAAGGGTAGATTTGAAAAAATTAATTCGTGAAATTCTCTCCGCAAATTGCGATTAATGTTCATTGTTTGTGTTTCCTGACAGGCAAGGTCGGCATACGTGTAGGCGGTATGCGTCCATGAAATCGAGAAAACTTGGTTCAATTCATCGCAAGACGTGGGGCGAATCGGCAAACGAATATTTTGAAATCGCCCTGCTGTTTTGTCTCCGTTTCGGAAAGCCGTGCAATTATATGTGATGGTATTGCCCGAAATTGTGTAAGCCGAAGCAGGGATAACATCGGAGGTAGAGGGCGTAAATAATTGATAAATATGATTACCGACTCCGAACGTAAACCCTGCCGGCAGCGTAACGGAAATGGTCTCAGGGTGCGTTACGTCGCGAAATTCGCTCGGAAAATCGTCGCCGGTATTGCTCAACATTTCGAGGCGAATACTGAGAAAATAATCCCCGCAATTAGTCAAAGCAATAGCATTGGAAGATGAAGCTAAATTAAAAGCAGGGTGATGCACCTGAAAAGCAGTCGTGAGCGGCGTGCAAGCAACATCTGCGCCGTTATCGGCAATGAATCCACCCGTTAAGTTAGAAATTGCCGTCGGCGTTGAAGACATTGACGCGGTTTTAATAACACTGACATCGGCATCAATTTCCAATAAATCTCCCGCATCAAAGGTAAATCCGGGCGGCAAACAAGTGCCGATTAAGCCGGAAAAATCAAAAACAAACTTGTAGGGACTTGTGCCGCTCACGACAGGCGCGGGAAGCGGACAATTATAGATGCTGCCTGTGCTGACATCGGTCAATTTCAAAACGGCATTGCCGGCATAGTTTAAAATTTGAAAACCGGAAGTATAGCTCATTTCATAGCGTATTCCCGTCCAACCGTTGTCTATGACCTGCCCCGACGCGCTTAAATGCACGATATCACAGCTCATTGCCCTGTCCAAACGATGCACACAAGGGTCAGGCGTGATGAGGGTACTTTTCGTCTCATTTGTCCAACCTAAAGTGCTTCGGCGAAGCAAAAAAGTAGAATTCAGCACGCCGCTTGTACAATTCAAACATACTTTATTAGTGAAATTAATGATGCTGCAAGATTGAAATTCCGTGCAAGCACATGAATTGTCGCAAACATAGCGAAAACGGTAATTGAGCGCGGTTGCGGGATTAAATCCGGCTGCGCTGCAATTCATTATCACGTTAAAATTCAGACAAAGGTCGTCAAAACGTTTGTTCGTTCTCGGATTCGGCGCATCGTAGCGAGCAACGGGATTGGGTGTTAAAATGAACCAAGATGGGTCTGAAACGGCATCAATCGTAACATTTTTGAGAACACAAGGATTCCCGCCGGCAACGGAAAGGGTATATCCGGGAACTTTTTGCACCAACAAAACCAACTCGTCCGTCGGGCAGTTCAGGTTGCGCATTTCACTGTCCATACAAATTGTTACCGTTGTCGGCTCGCCTTCCACAATCGTTGAAGGAATGGTATTGATTGATGCGGTGCGGTCATTGACAAGAATAAAACTTGTGTTCGCCGCCAAAGAAGTAGCTGAAACGGAGTTAGAATTGGCAAAAACAGCATTATTCGTTGCCGAAAGTGTATTATCAAAGCTGCATTGTTCCGAAAAAGTACTGACCCAACCCGTCAAAACGCGCCGGTAGATTTCGCCCCCACAATTTGTCAAACAATTATTTCGAACGGTCATTGTAAAACTTACGCTTGCGCCTGCCGGCAAGTCGTCAAAAATGCCGTCAGCATCAACATCGCTCAAGCCGCCGTGCGCCACATTCAGCACACTTGCAGGCACTTGATAGCCGAAAGTAGATGCACCCGTCGTCGGAACAAAAGGCATTCCCTGAATTTGAAAATTTTCCAAAACTAAATCCGTGCGTTTTTCGGGTGTATTGCGAACGCCGGAAGTTGTGCCTCTGTCCCAACCGAAACGCATATCCAAATTCAAAGCTGCCCCCGCGCCGGGCACAGTTTCGACGGCATTATTGGTGAAAGTTATCGTAAGCACATCGCTTGCACCGCACGCACCTGTCGGATACGCACCGCGCAAAAGTGTAACGCCGATAAGGGGGCGGTCGTTGCTCGGCGCGAGGCTCGCGGTAGAAAGATTTGACTGACAAGTGTTGCCGTCGCAGCCCCAAGAAACCGTATAAATTTCCGTATTACAAGCGCAACTGTTTGATTCTAAGCTGATTGTCAGAATGATTGCTTCGTCGAGTTCCCAATAGGCATCTCCGTCGCCGACGGCGGAAATTTCCGTTGCTCCGAAAGAAATTTGTGTACCGACAAGTGTGCCGACGTTCGTTGAAAGCACATTTCCGCAAAAATTAATATCCAAAACTGCATTTTTCGTATAGCCTATACCGCCGTTTGTCAGCGTGAGGGTGCGCGTATAAGGAACGTTAATACCGACCGTGTTGGCGACAGGCGTAATGCTTGTGATGCTCAAAACGGCATTTTGAATGTTATAACTCGGTGAATTTTCTGTCAAATTGAAATTTACGCCGAATTGGGTGCCGGAGAGGATAAAAGTGTTAAATTTATTGACGACCCCGATTGCTGCGCAACCGGCTTTGGCACGAAAACTAAACTGACAAGCTCCGAGTCCGGGCAAATCGTCGGGTTTCAAAATAACACTGTTCAGATTGCTGATATCAAATTCCGAAAGCGTGTAAGCACCGGGTGCGGAGATGATATTGAGGCTGCCCGAAACAAATTGAAGTCCGTCCGCTAAATCAATGTTAAGGGAGAGGTTTTCAAGATTGTCGCTTGTGGTATTTGAAAAGGTGAAAACAAACGTCGCTTCATCGCCGCAAACGAAGACATCTTGCGGAACAGTAAGGGTTAAATTCAGTTGTGCGAAATTTGTATGTGGCAGGACAAAAAACAAAAACGCCAACGCAAGAAGAGTAGAAAATTTTCTCGGAAACATAAATGTGTTAAAAATTTAAAAAGTGTAAAAAAAACGGGGCTAAAACGGAATAAGAACGAAAAAAGTTTAAAAACGTTGCCTTTGAGTATGTATTTTACATAAAATTAACATTTTAATTGTAAATCTTTGCAAAAAAACTTAATATTCAAATTTGTTTCCGGCACTGTTTGAACAATAATATTTTGATTTTACAGGCATTTTCGATGATATATTATGAAAAAGCAATAAGCGACAACATTTTGCAGCCAAAAAAAGGTCGGTATGCAGCGTGTTATTGCGCTCAGAGAAATCAGGCTGAAGTCGGCAGAACAAACCCCGTCGAATAGGCTTCAGCCTGTGATAAAAAAGTTCATTTTTTTCTTGTAGAATATCGCAAAACAGCAGGTTGTAGCCTGTTGTAGAATTTCGGCAAAAATAGGCAGGATTATTTTTTCTTCAAGATTTCATCAGCTTCCGCCAAAATCTGTTTGGCTAATTTTCGGCTTTCAATCAATTGTTCGGCATTATTAAGGCGGTAAAAATCGGGGTTTTCGATTAATTTCGCACAAATTTCTTTTTCCGTTTGTTCAAAAACGTTTTCCGCTAAGCCGAAAGAAGCCAATGCTTCACGCAAGCAAAGCATCATTTCTTGTGTAAAAATCAACAAATTTATCTCCGTCAAAACGCCTTCACGCAATGCGATAACGGTTTTCGGATAGGCAATCCAAAAATCGAAACTCAAATATTTCCCTTTTCTTTTTGATAATTTTACGGCGCGGCTGTTTTCTTCTTTTCCGTTTGTGCGCAAATAGATTTCAAAAAATTCAGCGGCATCGGTTAGGTTTTTGTCAAAAATATTATTACCGACACCTTCTTTAAAAAGTTTTAAAAAATTATCGGATAAATCAAAATAAAATTCGGGATTTGTAAAAATTCCGCTGATATTGACTTTCATGGCTTTATGATTTAAAACTTTTTTGATTTCCGTCGGGTATTGTGCCGTTTTTGAGCAAATACTGAGCTAAAAAAAAACGTTCTACTTCAAGTGCTTCTTCTGTTGTAATATTGAACATAACTTTAAGAAAGCGAAAAAAAACATTGCTTTCTGTGTATTTTACGCTCAATTTGCGCACTTGTTGGTGAATTCTTGTAGGGCTATCACTGACTTGTGTAACGCGGTCAACGTCAGCTTTACCTATTTTGAAAACTTTTTCACCTACGACAATTTCGTAAACAGCAAAATTGCCAATTGCTTCTTTACTGTTCTTATGTTTTTCGTCCATTTTTTATCACTTTCGATTCTGCAAATGTAATTAATAAAAATAAAAATAAAAATATCACCCCAATATTTTTTCATAAATTTTCATTTGCTTCTTTATTTCAAAAAAATGCAATTTACTGACAACTTCGAAAAACTTTCCGGTTTTTTGCAGCACGATTTCCTAAATCCTGCATTCGCCCTTGTTTTATGTCTTCACAAACGACTTCATGAGGCAGTATTTTTTTTGAGGCTTGTGATGATACAAGCCTCGGCACAAAAAAGGGCTGTGGAAATTGATTTGCTAAAATGGTAACTGTTTAGCCGAATTGTACCGCGAGCTTCAGCCGGCGGATTTGGAGGAATTGTACCGCGAGCTTCAGCTTGCAGATTGGGAGGAATTGTACCGCGAGCTTCAGCCAGCGGATTGGGGAGGGAGGCATCCTGAACAAGCGAGTATAAGGTCGCAAGCTAAAGCTCGCGCTACATTCTTGGGAAAATCGGCTAAATACTTACTAAAAATGAAGAATTAAATACGAATTGCAGTCCTGCTAAATTGACAATTTGGAATTATCAATTGACAATTTGGAATTGTCAATTGTCAATTGTCAATTGTCCCGTCGTAATCCCGATTGCCATGTATAACGCATTC
>JBPOJO010000666.1:0-2882 GCA_052033485.1 Bacteroidota bacterium
CGTTCTCCCACCGCTTCCTCTACCGCCGTCTCAATCACACTTTTTAAATCTCGGTATTGCATCAAACTTTTTTCATACCAATCTCTTTGTTCGGCAGATAAAGCGGCTAAAGAAGCTGTTCCGAAGGCTTTTTGAAAAATCGGTTCGTTCAAAATAACGGGAATGTGGTCAAAATTTTCTAAATTTTTCAAAAAATAACACCACTTATCAAATTTTGTAACTAATTCATCTTCGGTTTTGTTGAAAAATGGCATTTGTAAAAATCGAAAATGCAATTTATCGAAAAAAACATCGCCGTCTTGGTCTTTCAAAGCAACATCGCGTCGAAATTTTCGTTTTTCTTCTTCTTCGTCATATTCAAAATCAAGGATTGCGACAAAATAAACGGGGGCTAAACGGAAATTCCAATCGCCCTGCTCGGCTTGTTCACGAATCGGAAAAGTTACGTAAAAAAGGCTTCTGTCTTTGAAATATTTGACCTTTGCTTTTTGCATTTCGACAATGAATCGCTCGCCCGAAGCGGCTTTACAGTGTATATCAAAAATCGCTTTTCGGTCGGACGAAACCGTCCCTAAATTTTCGGGATTGCGAAATTTCAGGTCTGCAATTTGATGATGTTCGGGCAACAATTGATTCAAAAAATCAATCAAAAGGTCTTTGTTGCCCTCTTCTCCGAAAAGTTTTTTGAAACCGAAATCGGTGTAAGGATTGATGTACTTTGCCATGATGACATTCGTTTTTGCTTTGCAAATATAGTGAATTTTTGGCAGTTTTTCAAAAAAAAATCTTTTTTATCAAATTTTGAATCTGCCCTTATTTTTTCAACTTCACTTTAAAACAGTCGTCTTTTTTAAAAATTATTCAGTAGATTTGCTAAAACGAAAGTATGAAAAAAATTGGTGTTTTTACTTCGGGCGGAGATGCGCCGGGCATGAATGCTGCCGTGCGCGCTGTTGTCAGGGCGGGAGTCGCGGCAGGTGTAGAGGTCGTAGGCATTATGCGCGGCTATAAAGGAATACTCGAAAAACAATTTAAACCCTTGCAAAACAACGATGTGAGTAATATTATTCAACGCGGCGGAACAATTCTAAAAACCGCAAGATGTCGTGAATTTTACTCTCCCGAAGGGCGCAAAAAAGCCTTTGAAAACCTTGCCAATGAGGGTATTGAGGGGCTTGTTGCTGTCGGAGGCGACGGCACTTTTACGGGGGCAATGTTGCTCGAAAAAGAGCACGGAATCCCCGTTACGGGCGTACCCGGCACGATTGACAACGATATTTTCGGCACAACTTATACGATTGGTTTTGATACAGCCGTCAATACCGCTTTGAATTTGATTGACAAAATTCGTGATACTGCCGATTCGCACGACCGCGCTTTTTTGATTGAAGTCATGGGGCGGCATTGCGGTTGGATTGCCTTAGAAACTGCCCTTGCAGGGGGCGCAGAGCTCGTTTTGGTGCCCGAAGTGGAGTTTTCTTTCGAACAAGTAACAAAAACTTTGCAAAGATGTATCGAAAAGAAAAAAACTTCTCTGATTATTATCGTTGCAGAAGGCGCGGCAAGAGCAGAGGAATTGGAAAAGAAAATTTTAGCCGCGATACCGCAGTTGGAAATTCGTTCTTCTGTGCTTGGGCATGTTCAACGCGGCGGAATTCCGACTGCATTTGACCGTTTACTCGGCAGCAGGCTTGGCGCATTAGCCCTGCATACCCTATTGGCAGGAAAATCGGGCGTGATGGCGGGTTGGAAAGCGGACAAAACCGTGCTTGTTCCCTTTGAGGAAGCTGTACAAAAAAAGCACAAAATTAACCAAGAAATGCTGAATTTAATCTTTGAACTCGGTAACTAAATAAATTTATTCAACGAAAAGAGGCGCGCCGCAAGCGGTCGTTCACCGCTCTGCCTAAACCGATTTCGGGCACAAACTCGGCGACAATGACTTCAAAGCCGGCATTATCTAACTTTCTCATGTAGTCAAAAAGATTTCTTGCCGCTTCATTCACGTCTTCGGAAGGAGATAAAATTAGTTGCTGATTGTCGGGAAGCTCAGGCGATTTTTTAGAAAAGGCTAAAAATGCCGTTTGTTTTTTACCGTATTCGGCAAAAAAATCAGCAGGCTGCCCGATAAAAAAAGGCACTCGCGGAGCGTAATGACTGCTGAGCATTCCGGGTGCTTTCGGGTTTGAATTGGAAGTTTCGGCAACAGTAATTTCTCCGAAAATCTCCTCTAATTTTTCTGTCGGAAAACCGCCTTTGCGAAAAATCGTAATTCTGCCGTTTTCTTCTCCGATAATAGTCGATTCAAGCCCAATTTTACACGCACCCCCGTCGAGAATCAGCGGAATTTTGTCGCCGAGTTGTGCGCGAACGTGCTCGGCTGTTGTCGGACTGATGTAGCCGAAAGGATTGGCACTCGGCGCGGCAAGCGGAAAATCTAAAACAGAAAGCAGTTCAAGTGTAAGCGGATGTGCGGGTATTCGCAAGGCAACTTTTTCGGAGCCTGCCGTCAATAAATCCGAAATTATCGCCTTTTTTTTGAGCAAAATTGTCAAAGATGCGGGCATCAAATTGCACAAAGTCCGCGCCCAATCCGGAAATTCGGCTGCACACGTGCGCAAACGGTCTGTATCGGCGCAATGAACAATGAGCGGGTCAAAAACGGGGCGATTTTTTGTACTGAAAATTTTCAACACTGCATCGCGATTGTAAGCGTTGCCGGCAAGTCCGTAAACCGTTTCGGTCGGAACAGCGACAAGCTCGCCGTTTTCCAAAATTTTTTTTGCGTCCTCTAATTCTTTTTTCATTTTTTTTGGCATAAAAAAAACTCCCGTGAGGGAGTTTCTGCGGAGAAAGAGGGATTCGAACCCCCGGAACCTTTC
>JBPOJO010000187.1:0-13441 GCA_052033485.1 Bacteroidota bacterium
CTCACGGTAGCGGCTTTCACATTTAAACCGCAAACCTCTAAAATTGATGTTCAAAAAAGCAAAATTGCATGGGTAGGCAAAAAAGTTACCGGGCAGCACAACGGCACAATCAATTTTTCATCGGGCACTTTGACCTTTGACAAAGGCAAATTAGTCGGCGGAAATTTCACAGTAGACATGAATTCAATTCACTGCCTCGACATCAAAGATGCCGATATGTACGGAAAATTTATCGGACACATGAAATCAGACGATTTTTTCGGAACAACAAAATTTCCGACAGCAACTTTTAACATTACAAAAGTAGAAGCAAAAGGCAAAAAATATCTCGTTTCCGGCGATTTGACCATCAAAGGCAAAAGCAATCCCGCCGCTTTTGAGGCAACTGTCAATGAAAAAAACGGAAAAGGAACCGCAAAAGGCACTTTGATTGTTGACAGCACAAAATACGACATTCGCTACGGTTCAAATTCATTTTTTGACAATTTGGGCGACAAAGCGATTGACAACGAATTTTCGCTCGAATTGAACCTTGAATTTAATTGATTTTTGACATGCAATGTAGCCTTTAGGCTGCAAAAACGCCTGTTTTACGCTTATGTTTTCACCAAAAGCACCTTAAAGGACGTTTTGCAATTCAATTTAGAAAATTTTAAATAATTTTTTGTCTTTGAGAACAAGAACCGACCTTTCTTTAAAGTGTCGGTTCTTGTTTTTCGCGTTTTGACGCAGAAAGAATAACAAAACAAGAAAAACACTTTTTACTTTATGCTTAATTTTTGTTCTTTTTTCGTAAATTTCAGCCGAATGAAACAGACAATTATGCAAAATAAAAATTTTGATTTCGATTATGTCATTATCGGCAGCGGTTTCGGCGGTTCGGTTTCGGCTTTGCGTTTGTCGGAAAAAGGTTACAACGTTTTGGTTATTGAGAAGGGAAAATGGTTTGTAAAACCCGATGATTTTCCGAAAACTAATTGGAATTTGCGAAAATGGATGTGGCTGCCTCGTGTTGGATTTCACGGAATTTTCAATTTGAGCATTTTCAGACACGTTGCGGTTTTGAGCGGAACAGGGGTCGGCGGCGGCTCGCTTGTGTATGCAAACACCCTTCCCGTTCCGAAAACGCCTTTTTTTAAATCAGGCAGTTGGAAAAATTTGCTTGATTGGGAGCAGGAATTAAAGCCTTTTTATGCCCTTGCAAAAAAAATGTTGGGCGCGAATCCGCACCCTTACATGAGCCGAAATGACAAAGCTATGCAGGAATTGGCGATAGAATGTGGAAATCCCGTGTCTTTTGAAAAAACAGATGTGGCGGTATTTTTCGGAAAGCCGTTGGAAACCGTCCCTGACCCGTTTTTTGAAGGAAACGGTCCCGAAAGAGCGGGCTGCAATCAGTGCGGAGGCTGCATGTTAGGCTGTCGAAACAATGCAAAAAACACATTGGATAAGAATTATTTGCATCTTGCCCGTCAAAAAGGTTGCGAAATTTTGGCTGAATCGGAGGTTTTAGAAATTTTTCCGCACAATACTGACGGAAGTGAAGGCTATACCGTAAAATTCAGAAATTCTTTTTCACTTTTTGCCGAAAAAAAATCCGTCAGTTGCCAATCCGTTATTTTTTCGGGAGGTGTTTTGGGAACTATGGATTTATTGTTAAAATTAAAAAAATCAACACTTCCCCGATTGTCCGACACGCTCGGAAAAGGAATCAGAACAAATTCCGAAAGTTTAATCGGTGTTACAAGTTTTGACAAAGATGCCGATTTTTCCAAAGGGATTGCTATCGGTTCGATTGTGAATATTGATGAAAACAGGCACGTAGAGCCTGTAAAATATTCGGAAGGCTCCGGTTTTTGGCGTTTGTTAATGGCTCCGATGGTGCAGGGAAATACGGCAATCGTTCGTTTGGGGAAAATGTTTCGGGATTTTTTGCGTTATCCTGTCGCAAACTTAAAGGCTTACTTCATAGACGATTGGAGTAAAAGAACTCACATTTTGCTCTACATGGAAAGCATTGATTCGACCTTGCGAATGAAACGTTCGGCTTGGGGTTTCAACAAAACGGTCTTGGAAGAGGGGAATGCACCGACTGCGGATAACCCTGTTGCGCAAGACATTGCGCGACGAATCGAAAAAATTATTAACGGAAAAGCGATGGTTATGGCGCATGAAACCCTCTTCGGAATCCCTTCTACCGCGCACATTTTGGGCGGCGCGTGTATGGGAGAAAGTGCCGAAACAGGCGTTATTGACAAAGATAACCGCGTTTTCAATTATCAAAACATGATGATTTGTGACGGAAGTGTTATTTCGGCAAATATCGGCGTGAATCCGAGTTTGACCATTACGGCGATTACCGAACGTGCGATGAGCCTTATTCCGGCAAAATGAAATGAAAACAGCGATGTCAAATTTTGAAAAAAATTGTACCGCGAGCTTCAGCTTGCGAACTTACAGTCGAAATTTGCCGGCTTATGGCTTAAAATACTGCAAGCTAAAATCTCGCGGTAAACTACGGATAAGTTGAAGGCAAGACTTTTTTTGCCTCTTCTGACTCAAATATAGGCTGTCAAACGATAAAAACTTCGAGAAATTTTTTTATGAACAAGCCCGGCAAAATTTTTTCTTGAAGCAATTTTTTTACAAAAAAAATGTATTTTTGTAAAAATTTGATTTGCCGAAAACCATTTTTGCCAAATTATTTTTGCTTAAAAAGCACATTTGTTAGCCTGAGTGTAGCGCGAGCTTTAGCTTGCGAATTAAAGGTCGGACGCTAAAGCACGCGCTACACTCAGACTAACAGTACCAAAAAAATCACAACTGCTTCAAAATCAATCGAAACGAACATGGATACCGATGATAAGAATTTCAAAAACACGAAATCAGAAAATTTGTCCGCCGTCAGAAACAGTTTTTTTGAAGGCGACGAAAAAGCCTATCAGGAAATTTATGAGCTGAAAAAAGCGATTCCGGAAGCCGAATTGATGCTGAATTATGCAAGTTCAAAGTGCATTGATGTTGATGATGAGGTCATAAAAACTTTGGTTGCTTGTTTGCACGAATCGAATCCCGACCAATGGTCTGTCGAACGTGAAGTCGACTTTTGGTTGGCATTTCGAAAATTAGCAAAGAGTTTGCAGCCCGTTGATGTCGGCAGCATTAAGTCTATTCACCCAAATTTTTCGCAAAAACCGTCTTTATTGATGCGCATTCTCTCCGGCAAAGCACGCCTGACGGCTGCGCAGGCTGCGAGTGTGAGCTACAAATTTTTCGGAATTTTTATGCTTGTTTTAGTGATGATTTTGCAAATTTATTCGCTTATCGGTTCGTCCTTGCTCACGCGCACGGTTTCAACCGCTCGCACTTATGACAGTTTGGAAATGATTGCGGTTGCTTTTCAAGATACCGCAACGGCAAATATGAATGACAATCCGCAAATTAAAAATACGAAAAGAGAGCTTGAAAACAAAAGGTTACAAATGGAAGCTTCGTTTTCGCTTTTGTATCGTTGGCATCAGACGTGGAAAATTTTTATTTTTCCATGGACTGTTTTTGATAAAGAAAATCTTGAAGATTCGGTCATGTCAGACAAAGAGGCTTCGCGCGAAAAAAAGAAAAAGTTTATCACGTTGACCATCGGCGTAATTTTTCCGATAAAAGTCATGAATACCTACCTTTTGCCGCTTTTGTGGGGTTGTTTGGGGGCTTGCGCGTATGTTTTGAGAAAATTGGCATTTGAAATTCAGCAAATGTCATTCAATCGCGAGGACAACATCAACTATAATCTTCGGATTCAACTCGGCGCGCTATCCGGACTTGTAATCGGTTGGTTTTTAATGCCTAACACAGACAGCATCAACACAAGCAGCAATATCAGTATATACTCGCTCTCGCCGCTTGCCCTGTCTTTTTTGTCCGGCTACAGCATCGAATTGCTTTTTTCGGCGATGGACAGGCTCATTTCGACCTTTACCGCACCGCCTGCAAATCAGTAATTTTTGCTTGTTGTTTTTAAATGCAAAAATTTCGCCGCCGTTGTTTGTGTCTTCCGCCGTTGTTTGTGTCCTCACAAACGACTTCCGCCGTTGTTTGTGTCCTCATAAACGACTTCCGATGCCGTTGTTTGTGTCTTCGTTTTGCTGCCATAATTTCAAATACTTTGTTTTTTTTATGCACATGCCTTAAAAAAAGTCCCTTCAATAAAAAAAAAATTTGTAAATTTGCATGACTTTAAAGCCCGACAATTTTCCGTATGGAAAAAAAAATCAGAAAGAAATTTTACAAAAGTTCATTTTGGCTGTTTTTTATTTTCGCCTGCCTTTTTTTTGAAAAAAAAATAGCGGCGCAAGATGCTCAAAAACTTTCGCTCTTGCGAGAGAATTTTTACAAAGCAAAAAGCGATTCAATAAAGGCTGTAGCGGGTGCTAATTTGGCTGTTTTTTGGGCTGAATTTCAGGTAGATTCTACTTTGAATATCGCAAAAAAAGCCCTGTTTTTTGCCGAAAAGTCTAAAAATTATCTCTTGGCTGCTCATTTGCACGAAAGAATCGGCTTTACCTATTACGGCAGAAGTCTTTACGATTCCGCTATGACTTGTTATCACCAAAGTCTGCATTTGCATTTGGAAAAAGTGCAAGATGAAAAATTATATCCTTCGCTTTTTAACAACATTGCTTTGGTGCTTTTTTATCTCGGAAGGCACAGCGAAGCTCTCGAATTTCATTTCAAAGCAATGGCACTCCGAGAAAAATATGATGACAAAAAAGGGCTTGCCGTAACGTACAACAACATCGGCTCAATTTATCGGCAACTAAAGAATTTCACTTTGAGCTTGGAATATTACGAAAAATCTTTAAAAATAAGACGCGAAATCGGTGATAAAAAAGGCATTTCAAGCGCATTGAATAACGTCGGTTTAATTTATGAAAATGATAAAAATTATCCCAAAGCCCTTCAATTTTTTGAAGAATCGTATCGCATTAAAGAGGAAATTAAAGACAAAAACGGCTTAATTATTTTACAAAATAATATTTCAAATATTCACATGCTCTCCGGAAATGATTCCGCCGCTCTTGCCGGATACCTCAAAGCCTATGAAAATAATCAGCCGCTCAACAACAAAGTGAATGCCGCTTACTCCCTTTTGGGCATTGCAAAAGCCTATTTCAATTTAAAAAATTATGCTCAGGCGATTGCTTACGGCGACAAAGCATATTCACTCGCATCTTCCGTCGGTTTGAAAACGCTCGCGTCTGATTGCGCTTATCTTCTTTTTGAAATCAATCGCGATGATACAAATTTTGAAAAAGCTCTGTTTTTTCATCAAAAATTCAAAGCTCTCACCGACAGTGTTTTTGATGTCGAAAAGGCAAAGGCAATCGAACATTTGGAAAGCAAAATGCGCTTGGAAAAAAGGGAAAAAGAGATACTTTTGCTCGAAAAAGACAAAAAATTGAGCCTTTTGGAAGCCGAAAACAAACAACGACAACTCCTCATAACGCTCCGTCAATCCGAAGCCGAAAGACTCGGTTTTTTGGCAAGCAATGAAAAAAATAAAAGATTAGCAGACAGCCTCGCCGCTGCTTCCGAGCAAGCGGCAATGGAAGCCAAAAATTTAAAAATTATTCAAGAAAAAATAAATGCGGAAAACAAAGCGGCAAACTTGGAAATTGAAAAAAACAAGCAAGAAAAAGAAGGGCACATCATTATCAATTTTCTTGTGTTGTGTGTTTTGTTTTTATCCTTTGCGGCTATCGGTATTTTGTGGTATTATATGAAAAAAAATGCCAAAATTAATGCAATTTTAGATTTACAAAATAAAGACATTCAAGCGCAAAATGCTTTGATTGAAGAAACTTATGAAGAATTGAAATATACAAGTGAAATTGTTGAGCAAAATATAGCTTATTCTTCCAAAATACAACAAACAATTTTACCGAATGATGCTGATTTAAGTGCCTTTTTTTCGCAACATTGGCAAATTTATATGCCGAAAAACAAAGTTTCGGGTGATTTTTATTGGTTTTCACAAATTGATTCAGAAACTGCTGTTTTAGCCTTAGGCGATTGCACGGGGCACGGTGTTTCGGGCGCGTTTATGACAATGCTCGCCTGCACTTTGTTACACGAATGTGTCAATGTTCGGAAAATTCATTCGCCGGCTGATGTTTTGTGGGAAATCAGGACGGGGATTTTCGAGCTTTTGAAGCAGGGGAAAAGTCGAAACAGAGACGGAATGGATATTTCGCTTTGTTTTTTTGAGAAAAATAGACACGAACAAAAAATTTTATTCCGTTTTGCGGGTGCAAAAACTTCCGTTTATTATCTTTCGGAGAATAAAATTTTTGAAGTAAAAGGCAATCGGCAATATATCGGAGGGCAAAAACGAAATGAAAAACCATTTGATAATCATGAACTTTTGCTCCCTTTGCCCACGCAATTTTACCTTTTTACGGACGGATTAATTGACCAAAATAATCCCGAAAATCTTAAATTAGGCTCCGTAAAATTCAAAGAATTTATTGCGGAAATTTGTTTAACAGATTTTTTGGAACAAAAAGAAAAAATTTTAACTCTTTTTCGACAATTTCGGGCGGGGGAAGAACAGCGTGATGACGTTTCGGTGCTTTCGGTGCGTTTTGAAAATTTTTAAAAAAACAAAATAATGTCAAAAGAAAAATTTTTATTGCAAACTTTGCTTACGGGCAAAAACAAAAGGCAAAACGACGAAATTGAGCTTAATTGGCAAAATTTTATTTTTGAATCGAGCCGAAAACGCGCAGCCGGCAATATTTTTTCGACTGAAAAGCACGGAATCAGCCTTTTTTCGACTGCCGACGAACATGAATTCATTTCGCCGGAGTCCTCAAAAATTATGCGAAAAGCTTTTTCAGACTATCGCTTTGACCTTTGTTTGTATTTTTTGGAGGAAATCGCTCGTGCCAAAAAAATTATTTCTCCCGAATTGCAGCCGCTTTTGTTGGAATATTGTTCCGAAAATCCGATTTTGAACATGGCTTTGAGCCGCGTTTTGGGCGAATCGGGGCGCGAATTATCAGCTTTGCACCCTGTTTGGCACACTTGGTACGGCGAAAATGACAATAACTTTTCGGGCTTAGGAAAGGAACAAAAATTGCTTTTTTTGAAAAAAAAGCGCGAAAAAGATGCTTTTCGTGCGGCAAAATTTATTCAACAAAATTGCGCAGACGAACCGAGCAGTTTCAAAACAGATTGGTTAAAATTTGTTACATCAGAGCCTAAAAAAAGTGATTTGCTCTACCTCTCCGAGTTTGCAACCGATAAATCGCCGCAAGTTCGCCTCGCTGTTCACGCGCTTTTGTGCGCGCAGGGCGAAGAGGAATATGTTGAAAGGGCGGAAAAATATTTTTCGCAATGCACAGAATTGTTTAAAGGAAAAATATTTTTGCGACAACCGACACAATGCTCTTCCGAAATGAAAAGGGACGGCTTTTCGGATAAAATGCAGCCGCAGGAATGGACTTTTCGGCTTTTTTCGGCAGTTTCTCCCTCTTTTGTCGAAAAATTTTTCGGCTGCGAAGGAGCTGATTTGTTGGTTTTACTTTCGGAAGCGCAGTATGCCGATAATGCCTTAAGCGGTTTTGCGCAATCGCTGCGTTTGCGCGGCGAAAAAATTCGCGCTGCGCAATTTGTCGCCGCCTTGTATGCCCAAAAAAACAAAGCAATTTTCGTTCGCGACCTCGATTTGATTAACTTGCTTGATACCGAAGATGCAGAAAAAATTGCGGATTATTTTATTTCATTTTTGCCGCCCGATGAGCATTATCAATATCACCCTGTCGGCAGATTGATTACGCATTATTCGCAAAATTGGTCGGAAAAACTGACACAGATTTTCGTCAAAGCACTCCGAAAAATTTTCCTTTCCGAAAAAAGCCCGCGATACGGCTTGTATTGGGAGGACGAAACAGCTCTTTTTGCAATGAAAGCACCGACCGAATTTGTGCCGCGTTTGTTAAAATATTTTTCGGACGAGAAGCGATATTTGCCCTATTGGGAAAAAAGTGTAGGCAACATGCGGCAAACTTGGCTTATTCGACAAAATTTTTTTGAGTCCTTTGCTGCGGTTGAAAATTAGACTTTTTAACAAAATATATTTTGTCAATTTGTAATTATTTAGTCTGTTTGTCAAAAATTGTATCGCGAGCTTTAGCTTGCGACCTTAGATTCGCTTGTTGTCATGGCTTGTTCCATAAATTCGCAAGCTAAAGCTCGCTGTACACTCCGGCTAAATAGTTACGTCAATTTTTTGTTTTGCCGTATTAAAAAGTCAAAAAAAACGGATTTTGAACAAAAAATATGCTTTTTTTGCATAATAAATTTACTTTTGCAATCATAAAATCCTTATTTCATGCGAGTAAACCCTATTGAACCGGAACTGTTCTCTGCGAACAGAAACAGGTTTGCGGCTAAAATGAAGCCCAAATCTCTTGCGGTTTTTGTCTCAAACGACATTTACCCGACAAGCGCGGACGGTACGATGAATTTTGTACAACATTCCGATATTTATTATTTGTCAGGCGTTTATCAAGAAGAAACCGTACTTGTCATTTTTCCCGATGCGCCCGATGCCGCAAATCGCGAAATTTTATTTGTGCGCGAAACGAACGAAATCATAAAAATTTGGGAAGGTGAAAAACTTACCAAAGAAAAAGCATGCGAACTGACCGGTATAAAAAATGTTAAATGGCTGAGTGAATACAAAAAAACGCTTTATTTATTGATGATTGAAGCCGAATCTGTTTACCTCAATACGAACGAACACAGGAGGGCAGATGTCGAAACGGAAACCCGCGAAGCAAGGTTAATTCATTGGTTTAAAGAACATTATCCTTTGCATCAATACGAACGCTCCTCGCCGATTTTGCATGAATTGCGTGCAATTAAATCAAAAGAGGAAGTAAATCGTTTGCAAACAGCCTGCGACATTACCGAAAAGGCGTTTCGCCGTTTGCTCAAATTTATCAAACCCGGCGTTTGGGAGCATCACATCGAAGCCGAGATTATGCACGAATTTCTCATGAACAAAGCCTCCGGCATGGCTTACGGCGCAATTATTGCCGCAGGTAACAACGCTAATGTTTTGCATTATGTCGAAAACGACAAAGAATGTAAAGCGGGAGACATTATTTTGATGGATTTCGGGGCTGAATACGCCGCCTATAATGCCGACCTGACTCGCGTTGTCCCCGTGAGCGGAAAATTTACCGAAAGGCAAAAAAAGGTTTATAATGCCGTTTTGCACGTGCACAATGAAGCTGCAAATATGCTTGTTGCAGGCAATATGAACCTTTTTGAGTATGAAAAAGAGGTAGGAAAAATTATGACGGAGCAGTTAATCCAATTGGGCTTGATTGACAAAACCGATATAAAAAATCAAAACCCCGACGCACCGCTCTATAAAAAATATTTCATGCACGGCACTTCGCACCCGCTCGGCATTAACGTACACGATTACGGAAATTATTACCGAAAATTTGCCGCAGGTATGGTTTTTACGTGCGAACCCGGCATTTACATTCCCGAAGAGGGCTTTGGCATCAGGCTTGAAAATGATTGGCTTATCACGGAAAACGGCAACATCAATTTGATGGCAAATATTCCGATTCTCGCTGATGAAATTGAGGATTTAATGAATTAAATAGCAGCTCAATTTAAAAGTGCATAAAAAAAAGAACTGACTTTTCTCAAAAAAATGTCAGTTCTTTTTTTAATGCACTTTTTGATTCAACAATGCTCTTTGCCGTTGTTTGTATCTTCACAAATAACTGATAATCAAAGCAATCGCCCTTGTTTGTAGGAACAAACGACGGCGATTGCATTGATATTTTTAACAACTAAATTTGCGCAATTACTTATTTGTTTGTTCCGGCACGAATCATTGCGCAACGGAAGCCGATAGTTGAAGTACAAGAATCTTCTTCAAGATAGCGACGAGTACCGGGTGAAAGCCAATAAGCTACATCTTTCCAAGAACCGCCTTTGTATATACGAACTTTGTCGTCAATCAAAGTTTCAAAGTTTTCTTTGTCGTATTCTTTGACAAGGTCTTTGGTTTCATCGCGACGAATCGGGTTCAAATCATCAAAATCTTCAAAACTTAACGGGCGATACAAATCCCAAACCCATTCGTTAACGTTGCCCGCCATGTTGTAAAGACCGTAATCATTCGGCGGATTAGCATAAATCCATTCGGTAATCATCGCGCCGTCGTTCAATTTTCCGGCAATACCTGCATAGTCACCGCGACCGCGTTTGTAGTTCGCAAGCATCATGCCCATTTCTTTGCCGTAAGGATTACGCAAAGAATGACCGTCCCAAGGGTAGATACGTGCATAGTCTTGTGCTTCGTCGAGATACTGCGCGCCGATTAAGCTTTTCGCTGCATATTCCCATTCTGCTTCTGTCGGGAGGCGATAGTTCGGGAGAACAACACCCGATTCGAGCGGAATACGCTCATTTGCTTTTGCTTTTTCTTTGGTTTCTTTGTCGCCGTTTTTGATAGCGAGACCTTGATTAACCATTGTTGTACGCCAAACGCAATAATCATTTGCTTGTTTCCAGTTCACACCGACAACGGGGAAATATCGAAAACCGGGGTAGCGCAGATAATGGTCGACATAAGGGTCATTAAAAGCAAGCGGTGAAGCCCAAACAGTCGTGTCGGGAAGTGCTTCCTCAAAAATCTCTTTGGAAGAGTCCAAGTTAAGGTAGTGCAAATACTCCAACCAGTGAACATTGGCAACTTCGGTTTCGTCCATAAAGAAAGTTGCTACGGTAACTGTGCGCTCCATATTGTCACGCGAAGTAAGTACATCTTCTTCAAATGAACCCATAATGTGCCGCCCGCCTTCAATCAAAACCAAGTTCGGTCCTGCGGGTTGCCCTTTGAATTTTTTCAGTTGAAAGCCGCCGTCTTCCCCGTTAGCGCGCTTTTTTCCGTAAGCCATACCGGTTGTTGTACTTTTCTTGCCCGGTTTCATACTCGTTGGTCTGCCTTTGCTGCAAGCAAACAAGAGAGAGCAAGATAAAATCATAACAACGAGGTGGGAAAATTTCATTTTCACCATAATTTTTTTAATTTAACTACAATTCCTGCAACAAGTGATAATTAAGAATCCAAGAATGACTTCGACAATTTAAGCCTCAGTTGCTTTTCGTCAATAACGATGCCGATTTGTCTTTTATTATATTTGCAGCGCAATTTTCAAAATTTTTTTTTACATGAGCAAATTTTTGCCAAAAAACATTATCGGTTTAATGTCCGGAACGTCAGCAGACGGACTCGACATGGCGTTTTGTCGCTTCGATTATTCGGAAAAAAACGGTTTTTTTTTCGATTGTCTTGATACTTTTTTTGTCGCTTATCCTTTCGATTTGCGAAAAATGATTCAAGAAACTTATCACGCTTCAGCCCTTCAATTAGCTGAAAATGAGCAAACTTTAACAGAATTTTGGTCGCACGAAGTAAAAAAATTTGCGGCAAAACAAAGCCAAAAAATTGATGCACTTTCGATGCACGGTCAAACTGTATTTCATCGCCCCGAAAAAGGATTTACGCTTCAAATCGGCAATCCTGCGTACTTGGCTGCTGCATTACAACTCCCTGTCATTGCTGATTTTCGCTCGCTCGATATCGCTTACGGCGGTCAGGGCGCGCCCTTAGTGCCTTTCGGCGACAAACATTTGTTCAAAAATTATGACTGCTGCTTAAATTTAGGCGGTATAGCCAACATTTCTAATATTTCGACGCAAAATTTGATTCGTGCTTATGATGTTTGCCCTTTTAATTTAGTTTTGAATGAATTGGCGCAAAAATTGGGTTATGAGTATGATGAGGGCGGAAAAATAGCCGAAAACGGAAATTTTTCCGGCGAATTATTTGAGGCATTGAACGCGCTTCCGTTTTTCCAAATACCGCCTCCGCGTTCGCTCGGACGCGAATGGACGGAAAATATTTGTCTGCCGCTGATAGAAAGTTTTTCGCTCAAAACGGAAGATGCTTTGCACACATTTTTGCATCATGCGGCGAAAAAAATTGCAGAAGCGGTGCCGGAAAACAGTCGAATTTTAGTTTCGGGCGGCGGCGCGCACAATGCTTTTTTTATGAAAATAATCAATGAGAACAACTCGAACAAAAAATTTTTGACGGAAAATAAAGTGGTTACGGATTTTAAAGAAGCCGTTATTTTTGCCTTTTTGGGCTATTTGCGTTTGTTTGAACACTCAAATACGCTTGCAAGTGTTACCGGCGCAAGTCAGGACAGTTGCGGAGGGGCAATTTGGCTGTTTTAATTTGGTTGTTCAGAAAAACGGCATTTTGACTGAAAAAAAATTGTAATTATAGCATTGCCGGCAGCTTGCCGACTAAATTTTGCTTTTTTGAAGTCCAAGATGATAGCTTACAGCACAATTTTTTGTCAACAAGCTAAATAATTTAAAAAAATTAATTTGAAGGTTTCAAGTCATAAATGCTTCGAATTTCAACAAATTCTTTTGCCATATTAAGGTTTAAATCAATCAGTTTGCCGGTGCGAACATCAAAAACCCAACCGTGTACTTTCGGATAGCCGGATTTGTACCAAGAACGTTGCACATGGTCAATTTTGAGAATATTCATGCATTGCTCGCGAACATTTAATTCGACCAAGCGGTCAAATTGTGTTTTTTTGTCCTCAATTGCGTCCAATTCTTTGCGGTGAATGCGATAAACATCTCGCAAAGTTTGCAACCAACTGTTGAGTTGCCCCATATCCGTCGGATTTAAAGCGGCTTTCACACCGCCGCATTCGTAGTGTCCGCAGACGATGATGTGTTTAACTTGCAAATATTCTACGGCATATTGCACGACGGCATTCACGTTGTAATCCGTAGAAATGACTTGATTAGCAATATTTCTATGAACGAAAATTTCGCCGGGTTTAAGTCCCATAAGGTCTTCAGCCGTTACACGGCTGTCGGAGCAGCCGACGTAAAGAAATTCCGGATTTTGTCCTTTAGCAAGGTTGTCAAAATATTGCGGGTCTACTGCCAATTTTTCGGCAATCCATTTTTCATTATTTTCAAAAATTCTGTCAAAATACATACGATTATTGATTCGTTTATGCTAAATATAAAATTACAAATAAAAATTATTTTAAGGTTGAATTTCGCACAAATTAAAGTAAAATTTGCCCAAAAATACCTTTTGTAGTAATTTTTTTTTCGCAAAAAATGTATGATTTAGACTTTTTTTTTAAGATTAAAATTTTACTGCCGGTAAGTATTTGAGCAAATTGGTTAAACCCATCACAAAAAAGACGCGTGAAAATAAATCTGACCGCCGATGTTTGAGTCCCTACAAACGACTCGCAGTGCAAATGAAAAAGTCGCTTGTGAGGACACATGCGACAGCGGGCAA
>JBPOJO010000504.1:0-5241 GCA_052033485.1 Bacteroidota bacterium
CTTGCATGTATTATGCCCGCCGCTAGCGTTCATCCTGAGCCAGGATCAAACTCTCCATTGTTAGTTGAGTTTTGTTTCCTTAGAAACTATTTTTGTTCTTTGGCTTGTTGTGTTTTAAGATTGTGTTCCACAATCCTTTGTCTTTTTTACTCTATCGTCGTTCAATGAACTTCTGTTAAACCTTCGTTTAACGCCGTAGTTAATACATTGTTTATTTTGAATTAACTTTATGTCGCTTTGGGACTGCAAAGGTACAAACTCTTTTCTTTTCTCCAAACTTTTCGTGAAGTTTTTTTTGAGTTTTTTTTAACACCTCGCTTTTAAAACGCTTACCCTCTTTTGGGACTGCAAAGGTATAAACTCTTTTCTTTTCTCCAAACTTTTCGTGAAGTTTTTTTTGAGTTTTTTTTTTAACCCATCGTTTTTAAAACGCTTGCCCTCTTTTGGGACTGCAAAGGTAAAAACTCTTTTTTTATTTCCAAACTTTTTGTGAAGTTTTTTTTGAGTTTTTTTTACCCCTCGCTTTTAAAGCACTTGCCCTCTTTTGGGACTGCAAAGGTACAAACTCTTTTCTTTTCTCCAAACTTTTTGTGAAGTTTTTTTTGAGCTTTTTTTCCCTTATTAAAAACATGGTGAAGATTTTTTGAAACCTATTATAAGGTGTACGTTAGACGCTGTGAATTTGAAAACATCACTCTTTATGCTGAATTTTAAGCTAATTATCAATTTTGATGAATTATTACAGCCCTTTTGACTGTAAATTGTTTCATTTTTAGCTGTGATATTGTTTTGTATTGAGCACTCAACAGGAAACTTTAAAGATAAATTGCAGCTTTTTTTTAATTTTGCAACAAATTAAGTTCCAATGAAAAAACTGATTAATAAAGTTGTAAAAAATTTGCTGATGAGGCGAATTTCTCGCATTGAAAGCTTTATGCGCAATCCCGAAAAAGCACAAAAGGAGCAGTTCAAGAAGATTATCAGAGGAGGTGAAAATACGGAGTACGGGAAAAAATACGCATTTAATGACATCAAAAATGAGCAAATATTTGCCGAAAGAGTTCCCCTTGTTGCTTATGAGGAGCTTTTCCCGTTTATTGAAAAAATGTTGCACGGCGAGCAAAATATTTTATGGAATAAACCGGTGAGTTGGTTTTCAAAATCTTCCGGAACTACGAATGCAAGAAGTAAATTCATTCCTGTTTCTAATGAATTTTTGCAAAATAACCATTATCGCGGCGGTAAAGATATGTACACTCTGTTTTGCAACAATTACCCTGAAACAGAAATTTTTGCAGGAAAAATACTCGGAGTTGGCGGGAGTTTAGATACAAACCCCGCTTATCCATCAATTCGATTCGGAGATGTATCGGCAGTTATGATGAAGAATTTACCCTTTTGGGCGGAACATTATCGCACACCTTCACTTCAAACAGCCTTAATGCCGCATTGGGAAAACAAATTACCACAATTAGCACAAGAGGTATTGCGCGAAAATGTAACTGCAATTCAAGGCGTGCCGACATGGATAATATTTTTGCTAAAAAAAGTTGTAGAGATGAGCGGGAAAAAAAACATAACGGAAGTTTGGGAAAACTTTGAGTGTTTTTTTCACGGCGCAGTAGCTTTTGACCCTTATCGCCCTCTTTTTCAGGAATTAGTACCGTCAGAAAAAATGAAGTACTCGGAGGTTTTTAATGCCTCTGAAGGCTTTTTTGCCGTTCAAGACCAAAAAGACCATTCTGACTTGTTGTTGCTTTTGGATAATGAAGTTTATTACGAATTTATACCTATTGAAGATGCAGAAAGTCCAACTGCAAAAGCAATTCCGCTCATGGGCGTGGAGTTAAACAAAATTTATTCTATGGTCATCAGCACAAACGGTGGTTTATGGCGATACAAAATAGGCGATACAGTTCGATTTACAAGCATTTCTCCGTACAGGTTGCGCATCGCAGGGCGCACTAAACAATTTATCAACGCTTTCGGAGAGGAACTTATGGTGCATAATGCAGATGAAGCAGTTTCAGAGGCTTGCCGGCAAACCGGTGCAATTTTTTCGGAATATACCGCCGCACCTGTTTTTATAGCAAATTCGGATAAAGGTTGCCATGAATGGCTGTTTGAATTTGAAAAAATGCCAAATGACATGGTAATTTTTAGCAAAGTACTGGACGAAAATTTGCGCAAACACAATTCGGACTACGATGCCAAACGTACAGCCGACATCGCCCTTACAGCACCCAAAATTCATGTTTTGCAGCAAGGAAGATTTTATGAATGGATGCGAAAAAGGGGCAAATTAGGCGGTCAACATAAAGTGCCTCGCCTGAGCAACAGCAGAGAATATGTCGAAGAGTTATTAAAAATGTAAATATTGAGTTTTCAGGCTGCAAGTCAGCATTGCGTTTCTTGAAAATGGGCAATATTTCAAAAAAAGTTTGAATTTGTCAGCACAACAATTTTGTTACCGGCTTTTTTTCCGATTTAACAAAATTGTTGTGTTTTGAGTTAAAAACTTCTCAAAGGATTTCATTTTCGCTAAAAAACTTCTCAGCTAATCATAAAGAAGATAGGGAGCAAGTTTTTTTGCGTCTTCTTCCGAAAAAACACCGACTTTTAATACGTCCTCCAAACTTTTTAGCTTTCCGTGATTTTTTCGATAGGCAAGAATTGTTTCAGCTTTTTTATAGCCTATATATGGATGCGTCGCAATGTCCTTTTTAATGTCCGAATTTATGTTAATTTTTTGAGGCATAAAGTTTTCGGCAATAAAAACGCCTTCAGTAATGAGCAAAAAACTTTCTTCACGCAAACCGTAAACCTCTTTGAGTTGTTCTTTGCTGACAAAACCGCCTAATTTATTCCGGAATTTCAATATTCTGCCGCTCAAAACAGCACCTATTCCTCTGACATCACACAAAGCAGCACTGTCAGCCGTGTTAATGTCAACGCTTTTCACTTCACGTGTTTTGTACGTTTTTACAGGTTTATCCTCTTGAAGAGCAAATTTTTCGGGCGTTTTCTCAGGAAATTTTGTCATTTCATCAGGGAGCAAAATATAACTTTCAAGCTCGTTATAAGTATCTTCGGGGAAGCCGTAAATTTTCAAAAGGTCTTTTTTTATCCGAAAAGTACCATTTTTTCCCGTGTAATTAACAATTCTCTTTGCCAAAAAACTTTTTAGCCCAAGTTTAGTCCATTCTTTTTCGGTGAGTTTGTTCGGGTCGAAAGGAAATCTTTCAATTTCGGTTTGTTTTGCTTTTTCCTTGACATTTGTATTTCTTTTTTTCTCAAAAAATACATCAGTGCGTTTTCTTTCCTTTTTGTCTAAACTCTGCAATTCTGCAAGAATTTTTAAATCCTCAGGAGTTGGTTCAAAAGATTGTTCAAAAGGGTAAATCAGCTCTTTAGTTACGAACAGCACAACAATCAGCATCATAAAAATGCTCAAAAAGGACAAACCGCGAACTTCACGGTCTTCAAAATACAATGTGTTAAGGAGGTACAGCCGAATTTTACGCCTCATTAATTTAAAATCCCAATAGCGCATGACAAAGAAGATTGTTGAAAAATGATGTACTTTTTTTTGCAAATGTATACTTTTTTTGAATAAAAAAAACTTTTTTGAACTTTTTTCAAAAAATATCCTCTGAAATCTGCATCAAAAAAAGTTTACGTTCGCAGCCAAAGCCATTTTACATCAGAAATTTAGTAAATGCCTGACAATCGAATTTGAGTACCAATGACAAGATTTCAGGATTTACAGAATAAAAATGTTGCTTTTGGAACAAAAAAATGTTAATCTTGCTATTCTGTCATCAATTTTTTCGTTAAATTTTTTTTGCAAGTCTGCGCCCCAAAAACAATCAGCCAAAATCACTTTCCGCCCGAACGACCGCGCGTTGAGCTGCCCATGATGTAGTAACCGTAGTAAGAGCTTCTGTAAGACCTGTCTTTGCAGTTTCCAAAACGGTCGCGCAAATGCGGGGGGCAATTTTTATTTAAAGCATTGATAACGGCAGTATTACGCACAGTTCCGTAGCCGTAACCGATAACGGCAGCTTTGTAAGATACATAAAAAATCAGTATCATGCCCGCCAAAATAAATATTTTTGTGAAGGTTCGCATCTGAAGTTTTTTAATTATTTTTGCGAATTAAGTTCAAAAAAAGGAAAAAAACAAATTTTCTAAAAAATCCATGAAAGTTATCCCTGCGATTGATATTTCGGAAGGCTTATGTGTGCGGCTGCGCAAAGGCGATTACGAGCAAAAAAGTGTTTACGATTTGACACCGCTGCGGCAAGCAAAAATTTTTGAAGATGCGGGCTTTTCGCATTTGCATCTTGTGGATTTGGACGGAGCGAAAACGGGCGAAAGCAAACATTTGCACATTTTAGAAGAAATTGCTGCTCAAACAAGCCTTTCCGTTGATTTTGGCGGCGGTATCAAAAGTGCAAAACAAGTACAATCGGCGTTTGACGCGGGTGCAAAACAGGTCAATATCGGCAGTTGGGCGGTCAAAAATCCCGATGAAGTAGCCGACTGTTTGGCTTATTTTGGTGCGGACAAAATAATTTTGGCGGCAGATGTTAAAAACGGTAAAATTGCGATAAATGCTTGGCAATCAGTGAGTGTTATTGATATTAAAGATTATATTCAATCGTGGTCGGAACGCGGTTTAGCGCATTTTTTTTGCACCGACATCGAAAAAGACGGCATGCTTTCAGGCGTAAATGTACCGCTTTATGCTGATTTGAAAATGACTTTTCCGCAACTTCGTCTATGGGCAAGCGGGGGTGTGAGTTCGCTCGATGACTTAATTTTGCTCCAAAAAACAGGCGTGGAGGGGGTTATCACGGGTAAGGCAATCTATGAAGGAAATATCAAACTTCACGAGCTCAAAGATTTTGCGTAAAATTATTCAGAAGCGATTGCGTGCATCACAGTGCTTTAACACCTGTATTGTACTTCAAAATGCTGTCAATCAAGAACTTATGATTTTTTTGGTAACAAGCAAAAATGAGGAAGTAAGTATAAATTTTTTCATTTCTTCGCGAATAAAAATGTCAAAAATTTTGTTTGTTTCGCATTAGTATTTAGGTTTGTGCGTCAAAAAAAAATTTTTTTTTTTGATATTTATCTGTTCAAAATTGAGTTTCCATGAAAATAATATTGGCTTATATAATGCTGTTCGCAGCACTTTTTTCAAATTTTTCGTGCCAAAATGCCGCTACCGAT
>JBPOJO010000045.1:0-7887 GCA_052033485.1 Bacteroidota bacterium
GGGATTACGGTTTTCCATATTTCCATGTATTTTGAAACCCCATATTGACGGCAATTTGTACAAGCGGAAGAATGTTTTCTCGCATCTTTTGTGCAAAACTTTCAAAATTTCCTTCATAAATTTCTTGTAAATCAGATTTGAAAATCAAACCGAAATCTTCAAGAATTTTGTGCTGTTTTTTTTCGATGTTCACACGAAAAGCATCAAATTGCATCGTTAAAAAATCATTTAGATAAACATTCAAATCCGGTAATTTGTTTCCTTTCGATGAATTGACCGATTTAATTGTAGGTAGTAAATTCCAAATTTGGTCATGAGCCACAAAAGAAAATGGCAAAAAATGGTCTATACTGATATTTTTAGAGTGAATTATTTCTCCGGAATAAATGCATCTCATAACGTCCTTTTTTTCAGCATAATTTCTCCAAAATAGTTTCCCGTTTTTCAAATCTCTTTCAATTTCAGCATCTAATTTATCTGCAATATTAGGGGTATTGGGATTATTTTTTTGCAAAAAAAGAATTAAATGGAACTTACAAAATGCCTCTAAAATAGCTGCATTCTTTTGCCAATATAAAAACCATACATCGTGAAAAACAATATTTTTCCCATCATCCGAAAATTTGTACGGGCTTGTCTGACTAACTATGTCAAAATTTTCCTGAGCTAAATTTTGAATTTTTTGATTTACCAAGTAGTCTTTTAAACCGGAAATTTTATCAGAGAAAAAAGGACGAATAAATCTGTAAGGAACATAAAATGATAAATGTGCAAGAATTTTTTTTAAAAATGGGTCTTGGCTGTTAGTCTTTAATAGTTCGATAACTTCTTTTTTGTCCGCGATTTCTCTTATGGAATATTTTTTTTGCAAATCACTAATCCAATCATAAGTTTTGTCTAATCTTCCGAATGAAAGTTTATAGAAATTTAGCGGAAACCAAGTTTTTACAATTATCTTTGAACAAACTTCTTCTATCGAGATTTCTTTTTTCCCTTCCAAAACACAATCTGTCAATGCTAAAAACCAATAAAATTTATACGAATTTGTGGTGTCGTTGAAAACAGAAGACAAACGATTAACAGCAAGTAATTCATTATGAGGTAGTTGCATCTCTAATTAAATTTAAATATTCCGCGATTGAGCAAATCTAAAAAAGAAATTTTCAAAATCAAAAATTTCGTTGAAATTACCGTCTTACACCTATTCCAACTCAATATAAATTTTAACACCGCGATTTGCCCGCGTACCCGGTGCAAGGGATTGCGACTTTACACGTCCGTAGCCCGAAACTGTAACTTTATAGCCGTTGTTTTCCAACAAATAAAGCGCGTCCCGCAATCGCATACCCGTAACGTTCGGTACGTGTCCGTGTATGTGCCCTAAGCCCGCCCATGTAACCGTGTCGCCGCTGACACTTGTGCGAACCCAATTTTCCCCCGTCGCATCTTGAACTTTGATGCCGAGTTCCCCGCAAATGAAAGACAATTCAGGCTTGAAACCGCCCCGAATCACCGGCAAAGTTTTGTCTTTGTTTTTCGGAAAATCTTCAATATCCTTGTAAACAAAGCGATAATACATCAAATCCGCAACTTTTTTGAATACAGGTGCCGCTACCTGACCGCCGTAACGAGTCGCCTCACTCATTTTTGGCTTGTCAACCACCACAATACATGAAAACTTCGGCTTGTCTGCCGGAAAATAACCCACAAATGACGTGTAATGCTCCTCCGAATATGCGCCGTCTTTCAGTTTTTCGGAAGTCCCCGTTTTTCCCGCAATTTTATAAACTTTGGAGTGAATATTCTGCGCAGTGCCCTTTTCGACCACACTGAGCAACATTTTTTGCATGATTTCCAAACTCCTGTCCGAACAAATTTTGGGATTCAAAACTTTTGCCTCATATTTTTCAACAATTTTCCCCGCTTGTGTAGCGTTCCGGACAAGCAGCGGACGAATGAGTTTGCCCTTGTTTGCCACCGCATTCACAAACGTAAGCGTGTGAATCGGGGCTAATTTCAGCTCATATCCGATAGACATCCACGGCAAGGAACTCCCGCTCCAATACTTCTCACCCGGTTTTTTGACATAAGGCGCGGCTTCGCCAATCATTTGAAAATCAACGGGTTTCGTCAATCCGAACTTATCGAGATATTCCACAAATTTCTCCGGGTGTTTGCGAAAAAATTTATACGCAAACTTCGACATTCCGACGTTAGAAGATTTTGCCATCACGTCTTCGGCAGTCAATTTTCCGTTCGCATAAACGTCCGTCATAACGGCATCGTCAAAAAATTTGTATTTTCCGTTGCCGGTATCCACCGTATCTTTCGGCGAAATTTTCCCCTCCTCCAAAACTGCCAACATAGAGGCTATTTTGAAAGTTGAGCCCGGCTCCTCCATGCCGACCTCTCCGACCGCATAATTGTTGTTTTCGGAATAAGTGCCGTCTTTGTTTTTACCCAAATTGACAATCGCTTTAATTTCGCCTGTTTCGGTCTCCATCACGATAACGCAGCCGTAATTTGCGGCAGTTTCCTTCAAAGCCTGATGCAAAATTTTGTGCACCGTGTCCTGCAAGTGTATATCCAACGTAGTTTGAATATCCATGCCGTTTTCGGGTTTGATTTGCATGAGGTCTTCCGTCGGTATCCAAAAACCGCCGGGTATTCGTTGAAAAATTGCCTCACCTTTAACGCCGGCAAGTTGTTTATTAAAACTCAATTCCAAACCTCTCCCAACTCGCGTTCCGCTGAGCGTGTCGCCGTCTTCGCCATAGACAAAGCCGAGTGTTCGTTTCGCCAAATCACCGTAGGGTTGATAGCGGATTTCACTTTTTTCAAAAACGGCACCGCTGTATTTTTTGCCGGCGCGAAAAATCGGAAATTTAAGAAATTTTAAATATGTTTGATAATCAATTAATTTTTTGCTGATGAGTTTGTATCGTCTTTTTTCAATTCTTGCCGTTCTTAATTCGGCGGCGTATTCGGCGGCGGTTTTTTCTTGAAAAAAATTTGCAAAATAAAAGGCAAGCGAATCCACATGCGCGTCGAAAAGAGTGTCTTTTGCGACCGTCATGTCCATTGCAACCTTATAAAAAGGAATAGAAGTAGCTAAAAAACTGCCGTCAGCGGCATAAATATTGCCTCGAGTCGCCTCTACCACCCCGCTTTTGATGCCTATTGCCCTTTCCGCCCACATATCACCCTGCACAAACTGTATGTAAATCAATCGCACCAAAACGGCAACGGCAAGCAAAATCATCGCTATATAAGCAAGCGAAATTCGTTGCAAAATCGAATTTCTTATCTCTCCCACGTTTGTTGAATTAAACTCCGAATTGCCGCAAATATTAAAAAAACTTGCGAAAAAAACAAAAAAAATTGGGCAACTATTTCATCTGTCTGCAAAAGTGTGTTGCTCAAGCAGACATTTTTGCTCAGAACTAACAGTTCTAAAAAAAATGTTAGTTCTGACGCTTTTTAAGTAATCAGCCAAAATTAAAGTTTAAACCTATAAGGTTTTAAAAACCTTATAGTTTTGATGCAAAAACGACTCAAGAACTAAAATTTCTTGTACCTAAATTGCACTTTTAATTTGTCCAATTACTTAACTTTCTCCGTCCGTTTTTCAGGATTTAATTCTCCTGTATTTCATTGCTATTGCTTCTTTGACAAAGCGGACAAAAAGCGGGTGCGGATTCAAAGCTGTACTTTTCAATTCGGGGTGAAATTGTACACCGACAAAGAAGGAAAGTGAGGGAATTTCGACAATTTCGACCAAACCCGTGTTCGGATTGACTCCGGTTGCCCTCATGCCCGCTTTTTCAAAATCGGACAAATAAGTGTTGTTAAATTCGTAGCGATGCCGATGTCTTTCGCTGATAATATTCGCCGAATAAATATTTTCCGCAAGCGAATTTCTAACAATGCTGCACGGATACGCGCCCAAACGCATCGTTCCGCCCATATCCGTAACATTTTTTTGGTCGCTCATTAAATCAATGACCGCGTGCGGGGTTTCCGGATTGATTTCCGTCGAATGTGCATTGTTCAGGTGCAATACATTTCGCGCAAAATCAACCACCGCGCATTGCATTCCGAGGCAAATGCCTAAAAACGGAATGTTGTTTTCACGCACATATTTGATTGCATCAATTTTGCCTTGAATGCCTCTGTGTCCGAAACCCGGCGCAACCAAAACAGCATCAATGTCTTTGAGGTGCGTCGCAACGGATTCTTCATCAATAATTTCCGAATTGACCCAACGTATGCTCACGCGACACTCGTTGCTCGCGCCTGCGTGTATGAAGGCTTCGGCAATAGATTTGTAAGCGTCGTGAAGGGAAACATATTTTCCGACAAGGGCAATTTCGACGGCTTCGGTCGGTGTTTTGAGCTTTCCGAGAAAATTTTTCCAATCGGCGAGTTGCGGCTCCGTTTTGACGGGCAATTTCAATTTTTCGATTACATTCGTGTCCAATTTTTCTTTGAGCAAAAGCAAAGGCACGTCGTAAATCGATTCGGCATCCATTACTTCAATGATTGATTTGAGGTCGACATTGCAGAAAAGAGCCAATTTTTTGCGCAAATCTTTGTCCAAAGCTTTTTCCGTACGGCATGCCAAAATGTCAGGCTGAATGCCGGCGGCGAGGAGTGTTTTGACGGAATGTTGTGTCGGTTTCGTTTTTACCTCCCCTGCGGATTTGAGATAAGGCAAAAGGGTAAGGTGAATGACAATCGCATTTTCCGCGCCGAGTTCCCAACGCGCTTGTCTGACGGCTTCCAAAAACGGGAGCGATTCGATGTCGCCTACACAGCCGCCGATTTCGGTGATAACTACGTCAAATTTACCGCTTTCGGCGAGTCGAAAAAGGTTGTCTTTGATTTCGTCCGTAATGTGCGGAATGACCTGAACCGTCTTTCCGAGATATTTCCCGGCGCGTTCTTTTGAGATAACTTGGTGATAAATTCGCCCCGTCGTAACATTATTTGCCTGCGAAGTTGGGATATTCAAAAATCGCTCATAATGCCCTAAATCAAGGTCAGTTTCGGCACCGTCCTCCGTTACAAAACACTCTCCGTGCTCATAAGGATTGAGCGTTCCGGGGTCAATGTTAATGTATGGGTCGAATTTTTGTATAGTTACGGAAAGACCGCGTGACTGCAAGAGTTTTGCAAGTGACGCGGCAAGAATCCCTTTGCCGAGCGAAGAGGTAACGCCGCCCGTAACGAAAATGTATTTTGTCATTTTTTTTACTTTCAAACTTTCAGCGGCACAAAATTAGTGTTTCGCCGACGCAATAGCAAACAACTACACGGTAAGTTTTTTCAAAGTTTCCTGTGTAAGAGGTTTGTTGATGTATTTTTTGACAAAATTATATTTTTTTGAGCGATTAATATCTTGCGGATTGATTGAAGATGTAAGCATGATGACTTTGCAATACTCTTGCGTGCGCGCACTGAGGCTCGCAAATTGCTCCAAAAATTGAAAACCGTCCATCAAAGGCATATCAATATCCAAAAAAATAAGTTCGGGAAGAATTTTGAGGTTCGTATCGTCCGCAATTTTTTCGATATTTTTGAGAAATTCAATGGCACTTTTTGCACCGGAATGTGCATAAATTCGCTCACAAATCCCGACCGCCTCAATCATTTTTTGGTTGATGAGGTTATCAATCTCATTGTCATCTATGAGCATCACCGCGAAGTACTTTTTATCCGGCATAGAAATTTTGTTTAATGTGTGAAAATTCACGAAAAACGCCCTCCGGCGCGATTTTTGAGCCGTTTTTAAATCAAAAACAACTGCAAGGGCTAAATCCGGAAAGGCAAATATAAAAATAATTCAAAATTTTAGCACGCGAAAGTAAAAATATTTTTGAAATTTCGCTATTTTCACCGCTTTAATATTTCTCTTAACAAAACATTTATGAAAAAAATATTTTTGACCGTCATAAAAACACTGATTTTCGGTCTTTTTTGGCAGATTTCATCGGCACAAAATAATTTTGTACCGTTTGCGGGCATGCGCGACAATCCCCTGCACGACATTATTTCCGATGCAGCCGGCAACCGATATTTGTGCAGCGAAAAAGGCATTTTCAGAATTGATGTCAATTTTAATCACGAAAAAATCAGCAGCGAGCAAATCCGCACAATGCTCATTGCGGGCGAAAACAAATTTGCCGGTTCTTACAACGGGCGATTGTCGCTTTTTGCCGCTAAAAACCCAAAAAATGTCCCTCTTGCAACAAACGCCGAAAACCTTATCACCGCACTTGCGCAGGATTCGGAAGGAAATATTTGGATAGCCTCTTTTGGCAACGGGCTTTTTCGCGCTGACAAAAAAGGCGATAAAATCACCCCTGTCAGCGTCAAAAACAGCGATAAAATTTCTCATATTCTTGATTTGATAACAGACGGAAACGACGGAAAGTGGATAGCTTCTGACCAAGGGCTTTTTTATATGGACAAATACAATAAAAAAATTGAAAAAATTGAGCCTTTTGTCAGTGCAAATGCCCTCACGTTTGATGCCGCAGGTTTTGAAATATGGGTCGCGGGGAGCAAAAAAGACGGTACGTTAGGGCTTTTTAAGGGGACAAAAGATAAATTCGCGGAAACCGAACTGCCTGCCGCAATACAAAATTCGTTCATCAACCAACTTTATTACGACCCGAACGGTCGCATTTGGGTTTGCTCCTCCGTACTTGCTTTTTATGATGCGGGGAATTGGACAATTTTTGACGAAAGTCGGGGCTTAAAAACTTCCTCCGTTGCCTGCGTACACGTAGACAAAAATCGAAATATTTGGGCGGGCACAGACGGCAGCGGGCTTTTTGTCTCCTACTCAAATGCAGATGCAGCCAAAAAACGAGAAGAGGTTAAAATTATTGCCGAAAAACCGCTCAAACCGAATCAAACCGCACTTGAAAACGCCCTTACGGAAGGAATTGATTTGAGCAAAGATTATCCGATTAAAATTCAGTTTGATGAAGACAAAGACCTTGTGAAAACTGAGTATGAAAAAGAACTCGGTATTATTGCCGAAATTCTCTCCCGAAATCCCGATTTGAAAGCCGAAATCAAAGGGCACACCGAAAGAAGCAATAATTTATTGTATATCCAAAAATTGTCTGAAAAAAGGGCAAAAGCGGTGAAAAACTTTCTTGTCGGCAAAAAAGGTGTCAAAAGCGAACGACTGAACGCACTCGGTTTCGGCGCAAAATATCCCCTGAGCATGGACCCGCGAAACGCTGCCGTGAACAGGCGTGTAGAAATTCGTTTTTTCAAAAAATAGTCAAAACTGTACCGTCTGCTCAAAAAATACCGCCCTTGTTTGTTTCCTCAAACAAGGGCGGTAAAATATTGTCGGTCGTTTGTGAAGACGCAAGAAAGGGCGAAACAGGGAAAAGAGCTATATTTTATTGTCAAAATGTAACTGTTTAGCCGAGTGTACCGCGAGCTTTAGCTTGCGGTACACTCCGGCTACGCCGTTGCTTGTGTCCTCACAAGCGACTTGCTTTGCTAATTGAATCTGCGAAAAAAAAATATTTTTGCTTGCTTTTCTGAAATATTTTTTTATATTTGCAAAAACAATCAACACATGACGACAATTCCGCCGAAAGTATACCAAAAAAATACTTCTGTCAGAACGAAATCGCCGAAGCAAAAACTTATTGCGTTTGTTTTGTTCTTACTTTTTTTAGCAACACTTTTTTATTTTTTTTCCTCTGACAAACATCAATCGGAAAGCGGAAAAGTTGAAAAATATCGGACAGAATTAAACAATTTGAAAAATAAAATCAAAAACGGGGAAGAATTGAATGAGGGAGAGCGCAATCGTTTTTGTGAATTGTTGTGGCTTGTTGAGCGAATCGGAATCAA
>JBPOJO010000177.1:0-5282 GCA_052033485.1 Bacteroidota bacterium
GATGTTTCTCTCCGGAGCCGACGGCAGCACCCCCGAACTTCGACCGCCGAGCATTAAAGGAGCTCTCAGGTTTTGGTGGCGGGCAATGAACGGACATTTGAACCTTGAAGAATTGAAAAAACAAGAATCTTTGATTTTCGGGGGAACTGATGGGGAAAGCGGAGGGAGGAGTAGTTTTAGCATTCAAAGCATAAAAATGCCAAACGAAACTGATTTTTATGATAATGTGTGGAAAGATATAGGTTGCCTGCAAAAAACAGCAAATTCAGGAAATGTTTATATTGATTCTCGTAATGCTACTAACAAAGGCATTGCTTATTTGTATTACTCAACTTGGCTTGATGCTGAAAAAATTAGAAAAAGTATCAAACCCAACACAGAATTTTCTTTCAAAATTATATTCCATAAAAAGGACTATTACGAGCATATTATCAATGCAATCAAAAGTTTGGTGTTTTTTGGCGGTTTAGGCACAAGAAGTCGCAGAGGAGGTGGCTCTTTTTGGGTGAAAGATTTGCTTTGCAGTGAGGAATTAAAAGACAAAGAACAAGTTTTAAAAGATTTTTTTTGCAATTCAAATATCAATTCTATTGATTCTTTGCAGCGTCATATCACATCAAATTTTACAATTATACCACATCAAAAAAATGATTATTCGCATTTGAAAAATGCAAAAATTTATATTTTTAATGATTTTGTAAAAAATCAAAAGCCTGATTGGGTACAATCATTAGAGGTTATAGGCAAGCCTTTTTTTGAGTTTAGAGGAACTGTTAAAGGACAAGTTAGTAATACACCTAATTTTGGGTTTCCGATTTTGCATAAAAAGACAGATACAAGCCCAAGTATAACAATGCAAGCAGGTAAGTCAAATGTAAGTAGGAAAAAAGAAGATTGGTTAGAACGCCGTTCTTCTCCCTTAATATTCAAACTTATCAAAGTAAATGAAAATAAAATTTTTCCTGTGATTATTTGGCTTAGTGGTAATTTAATTCCAAATGATTATCAAATTATGGATAAATCAGGAAGTAACACAGCAGCACCAAGTACAACTTTACTTACAAGTTTTTTTACAACTAAATTTTCAGGATTAACTCCAATAAACCTATGAACCCAAGTCAAAATACCCCATTGTTAAGAAAACTTTCTCTTAGCCATTACAAAGGTTTTGAGGGGAGTCTTTTAGTGAATTTGGACGAAAAATTAACGCTGCTGATAGGAATTAACGGATGCGGAAAAACATCTGTTTTAGATGCCATTCACAGTACTTATTCGTTTTTGCTCGGAAAATTAATTCCACGCTTGGAATCCACCAAAACCTACAAAAACAGTGTATTCGATGTGAATAATAATTGCCAAGAAGCTGATATTCAATTAAATATAGATTTTGTAGAAGAATTTACTGTCAAAATCCAATTAAGTAAAATAGCTAAAACCAAGTTTGTCATTGATAAAAATACAAATCCTATTTTCAATCATTTTTCGGAAGCATTTCATCGAGAGGAGATACAAAATTTGCCTATCTACAAATATGTACGTTCGGAAAATACAGAAAAACAGAAGAAAGCAGCCTTAAAAACAGAATTGTATGCCATTTATGACGATTACAATGATACTTCATTGAATTTTCTGAAAATAAAAGAATGGTTTAAGTGGCAACAGAATAAAAATCCGAATGCTCCGATATTCAATGAAGTAAAGAAAGCATTGTATCAAATGCTTTCAGACAATGAATATTCGAGTTTTAGTGAAGTGTATATTGATTGGGAAACGCCCGAAGGAATTTTTACTATCAAAAAAGCACAAACAAAAGTATTTGAAAATCAACTTTCTTCGGGTGAGAAACGGTTGTTTGCTTTGGTAGGCGAAATTGCGATGCGGCTTTGTTTGGCTAGCCCGGCTTCCAAAAATCCACTTTCAGGCACAGGCATCGTCCTCATAGACGAAATAGACCTTCATCTGCACCCAAAGTGGCAGCGAAAAGTAGTAACGAAACTGCGTGAAATTTTTCCCAATGTGCAATTTGTGATAACGACGCACAGTCCTGTGATTTTGACCGAATTATACAGCAAACATATTCGGGTTCTTGATAATGGGCATATTTTTGGCATTCGTGATAGTTTCGGGCATAGCGAAGAAGAAATGCTCGAAGAAATGGGTGGGCAATCAGAACGAAAAAAATTGATTAAAGAAATTCACAGGCTTTTGGCGCAAAATAAAATTAGTGAAGCAAAAGAAAAGCGTGCAAAAATTGAAGTTGAGGGCGATTTTGCTCCTTTATTGGAAATTGATTTGTTCATTCAACGTAAAGAAAAAGCTACGTTATGAAAAGAATTATAAAAAATACTCCACCTGCCCAATTTGAGCAATGGAAAATAGATTTCAGAAGCGGAAGCGAGCAGCCATTAGAAACATTGTATCTTTCTGAAACAATGACGGGAAATAAATTATGGGAATTGTTTCCGAGTGCCAAACTTGCCGACGAAAACAAAATTGATGGCTTTTTCGACTATTCCAAAGAAGAATTACGGACAGAACTTTTGAAAGAACAAGGCTATATTTGTTGCTACTGCAACCAAAAAATTCAAGATTCGGATACCGTTTTGGAACATTTCAAACCCAAAGGATTATACCTGCATTTGACTTTTGATTATCAAAATATATTGGCTTCTTGTCAAGGTGAGCAAAAAAAGCCTAAGCCAAGAGAAGTTCATTGTGATGCTCGAAGATTAGAAGGAGAAGAATTGCCTTTTTCACCCTTAGACACAGATTGTGAAAGGCATTTTGATTTTACCATTGACGGGCAAATTTTACCTTTAAGTCCACAAGCGGAAACATTTGTGAATAAATTGGGACTTGATATTACGAAACTTGATGACATAAGAGCTTCCTATATAAAGGATTACGTTTACGAAAATCCATTTTCAAAGGAGTTTGTTTCAGTAGATAAAGCAAAACAAAAAATCGAAGAGTTGAAACAAATGCAACATGCTTCATTTGTTCCGTTTTGTATAGCAATTATCAAAGTTTTGGAACGAGAAATTTTAAACATCTGATAAACAATAACTTACTTTTACCCAAACGAAGAAAACCAATGAAAAAATCCTTTGAAAATTGGCTTTGGGAAGACCTCGAAATAGAGTTTGGTTTGGCGCAAACCGCACTTCCCGAATTAGATGCTTGGTTGCATAACTATGCAATCATTACGGACAAAGAAAGAGAACAACTCGATAGTTTGAGCAGCAGCTTTAACGAACATTATCGAAATTGGAACGAAGACGAACTAAAAATGCAATTTATTGCGCCTTTGCTTTCCATTATTAATTATTACAGCCCGTTGTTTTCACCGTTTTCGCAACGCAATTTTTCGGCAATTATTGGTGATTATGAGCTTTATGGCAGGGTAGATTGGGTATTGGCAAGAGGCAAACAAACTCCTCGCAAGCCGTTTTTCTTCCTGCACGAATACAAGCGAGAATTAGAAAATTCGGGCGACCCGCAAGGACAACTTTTGGCTGAAATGTTGGTTGCTCAACATCATAACCAAGACAATAATCTCGTTTATGGCGTGTATGTAGTGGGCAAGGATTGGACTTTTATGATACTGAAAGACAAAAATTATGCAGTCAGTCGTCCGTACCAAGCCAACGAAGCAGCCGATTACGAAGTGATTTTCAAAACCTTAAAAGAAATCAAAAACATACTGAAGATATGAAACACCTTTTCCTTTTCACCATTTCTCCCGTGCAAAGTTTTATCGCGCAGGCACGCAAAACGCAGGATTTATATGCGGGGAGTCGGATTTTATCGGATTTGATTAAAGAAGGTATAAATACCGTTCTGAAGGTCAATGGCAAGATTATTTTTCCTTATGTCAAAAATGAAGAATTGCGCAGTATCGAATCTTTGCCCAATCGCTTTATTGCCGAAATTGATAAACCCGAAAACGAATTAGCGGAGTTCGGAAAAGCAGTGCAACGTGCCGTAAAAACTAAATTTAAGCAATTAGCAGATGATATTTTTACAAAAACATTGCGACTGAATAAGGAAACGACACACAAGAATTTATACGAAAAATTTACCAAACAAATCACCCAACACCTTGATATTCATTGGCTTTTTCTGCCTTTTACAGATGAAACTTATGCAGAAAAATTCAAAGAAATTGAGCAACTTTTGGGCGCAATCAAAAACACCCGAACCTTTGAACAAAACGAAGAAACAGGGAGAAAATGCTCGGTAGATGGGGAACGGAATGCGCTGTTTTTTGGAAAAGATACGAATGAGGCATTTTGGAATAGTGAAAAATGGAAATTAAGTAGCGGTGCGATTGAACTTAAAAATACGGACGATGTAAAAGTTGCCAAAGGCGAAGGTTTAAGTGCGGTGAGTTTGACAAAACGATTTTATGATAATTCGGGATTTCCTTCTACTGCTGAAATTGCTTTGATGGATAGCCTTTCAAAAATTGATGAGCAAAATATTACAGAATTTAAAAAAGTTTTTGGCAAAAATAATATTTTGTATCAAGCAGAAAAAGAAGGTAGTTTAAAAATAGACGGCAAAGATTGGAAAGAATTTAATGAGCATTTTTACTATGAAGAAAATTTGAATAACAAATTAATTCCTTGTAAAAAACAATTGGACTTAGCTCAAAAACAGCATCAAAAACTAAAAAACGCTTTCAAAGAAGCCAAACAAGACTTTATCAAATACTACGCCCTCATTGCCTTCGATGCGGATAGTATGGGGGAGTGGCTTTCGGGAGAGCGTATCAAAGACAAAACGCAATTGCGTACTTTTCACGAAAAACTTTCTGTAAATTTACTTGCTTTTGGTAAAGAAGCAAAGGCGTATTTGGATTCAGACTCAAATGGTCGTGCTGTTTATGCAGGCGGCGATGATTTTATCGGTTTTGTCAATCTTAAAAATCTTTTTCCTGTAATGCGTGAGTTGCGCCAATTGTTTAAAAAAAAGGTAAGCGATAAAGTACAATCGTTTTTCAAAAATCCAACCGAAGAAATTACTTTTTCGGCAGGAGTGGTCGTTGCCCATTACAAAATGCCTTTGGGCGAAACGCTTAATTGGGCAAGAAAAATGGAAAAAGAAGCCAAAGATTTGCAAGGCAAAAATGCCTTTGCGATTGCGGTTTTGAAGAAGTCGGGGGAGATTATCCAAGCCAAAAGCAAATGGCAAGATGAGAAAGGCAATTTCTTGACGGATAGTTTTGATTATCTTTACAAGGAATTGGAAAAAGGCAAGGATTCTACCAAAAAAGAAGG
>JBPOJO010000042.1:0-2153 GCA_052033485.1 Bacteroidota bacterium
AAAAACAATTTTGACCTAATCATGCAAGTGATTTTCATTGACATACGAAATATAGCCGCCTTCTTTTAAGAAAATAACGGTTATTGTAATGACTGCCAAGCCCGTAACCCACCAAGAAGAGAAGTTATACCAACCAAACATCGTACTGAACCAGTGTGTGTCAATTGACAAAACCCAATCCCATGCGGCAATCGAGGACGAAACCGCAAAAAATACGATGAAAATAGCCGACAGAACTCTGATAGACTTAAAGCTGCTGACTTTGTTTTCGGCAGTTTCCGCAAGCATTTTTTTGCTGATAAGAAAATACAATCCGAACCAAACGCCTATGAAAAGGAGCATTCTTCCTACATAAAACGGAAGGTTCAAAAATCCGGCTTTTCCTGCGATAATCGAATCGTACTGCGGACTTTTGGGGTCGTAGAGATAATCGTGTGTCCAGTGGAAAAGGTCATGGTTTGCCGCAAAGAAGGTAATGATTAACAAACCTGCCGGAATAGGCAAAAATGACGCAATTGACATTGATACGCGCAATACGCCGACAGACCAACCTGAAGCGGAAACGTATTGAATCGCAACAAATAAAATACAAACTGCCGCAACGCCCGTGAAGAAAACATTGTTTATCCACAAGTTCGCTTTTAAGCGTGTGAGCCAATCCGCTGCGTGTTGTTCTCCACCGCCTCCGCCGTTAGCAGACGCGAGATTGTCAGCAGCATTGAGCAATAAGGAGTGCGAATCGTGCGAACCGCCTCCGTTCATAGCCATAATTAAGCCGATGATTGTTAAAATCAAGCCGATACCCAAAACAATCAACGCCTGTTTTTTGGCACCGCCCGAAAAAACAAATTTTTCGTCTAAATTAGGTTTATCAGCATGGTGATGATGTCCCATTTTGCTATCAAATTTTAATTTTATGTCTCAACGAAAAGAAAAAATTATTCAGCCTGAAGTTTTTGAACATAGCGAACTACTTTCCAACGCTCTTCAGGGTTGAGTTGCGTTTTGTGCGGCCACATTCTTCCTTTTCCGTGTGTGATGACGTGGAAAATATGTCCTTCGGAAACTTCTTTCACCCTTCCGGATTTGTAAGTCGGCACGCCTTTCAAAACTTGTCCGACCGAGCCGTCTCCTTCGCCTGTTTCACCGTGGCAAGGTGAGCAATACGAAACATACAAGGCTTTACCTTGTTCGAGCACTTTTTCATCGCCTTCGGGAAGCGGATTTTTGAGGCTTGTCGCCGCCAAATCTAAGCTGTCCTTGTGAATTTCGTAGAAAAATGCTTTTCCTTTGAGGTCATCGTGCATATAATATTGCCTTTTGATTGTTCCCTCAACGGGTGTAAGCATATTCATACGTTTCTTCGCATCGGGATTTTTTCCGTAATCATTGAGCGGCGAAGTATTGGAAATAATTCTCCAAGGTGTCCCTGAGGGAATGTCTTCATCGGCAAATTGCGATAAAGGTTCGTAAGCGACAGAGTGATACATTTGCGGCGCATACTCGTAACCGGGATGTTCGCCGTCAGCCGTACACCCCAAAAGGGTCATGGCACCTGCCGCAACAATATATTTCAATTTATTCAACATGGCAATCCTGTTTATTTGAGTTTGCGGCTTGAGCTTGTTACACCGTTTGCGAACAAATCAGCCAGATAACGGAAAAATGAACCTTCATTTTCTTCATCGCTGAAATCGCGACGAAAAACCTCTTCGGCGTGCATTTCGTTCAAAATCAAACGAATTTGCTCTTCCGATAATTTATTTTTAGCTAAATCAATTGCCATCACAAATTTATCGTCCGTTGCGCGTCTGTCGAACATACGGGGTACATTGTGCGGTTTCAAATTTTGTGAAACCAAAAACGTACCGACCATGCCGAAAGCGGAAAACAAAACCGTCATTTCAAATGTTACCGGCACAAAGTCAGGGATTGAAATTGCGGGCTTACCACCGAAAATTATCGGCCAATCAAAACCACTCATCCATGACTGCATCAGGATAGCACTAAGTGTTCCTAATGCACCAAACATAAAAGCGGCACGCGGCATCCAAGAGCGTTTGTAGCCCAAAGAATGTTCTAAGCCGTGAACGGGGTAGGGCGTAAAAACTTCCGTAATTTTTACTCCTTTGTGGCGTATTTCCTCAACCTGA
>JBPOJO010000621.1:0-4342 GCA_052033485.1 Bacteroidota bacterium
AAAAAAAATCACTATCTTTGTCCAACCCGAATCTTTTCGGGCGGTTAGTGAGCTATAAATGACGCGACTATGTTACTTTCTGAAAATATTGAAAAAGATTTCCGATACGAATCGCAAGAATTGGTAAATGCAAAAGCTAATTCCGAAGTAATTTTTAAAAATTTTTCGGAAGAGGAGCTGCTTCTTCAACTCTCCGTCAATGATAAAAAAAACACTTTTGACCTTGAATTGCAATTTAACTTTTCCGCCGTCGTCAAATCGCAGTGCTCTTGCAAAGCCTATTCAGAATGTATTCACCAAAAACTCGGAAAATTGTTCTTGGCTAATTTTTTTTCCAAAGAAATTTTGCCGAAATATACCGTCAGAAAATCCACAGAACCCTTTTCTTTTCCCCTCAATCTTGCCGAAAATGACCTCAAAAACCTCTTTCACGCCTCCGTTGAAGCCTCTTGGTTCAGAAATGCGAAAATCAACAGCCTCAATGAAAATCAACTTTCTCTCAAATCAGAAGGTTATTATTCACAAATCGTTGATTTTCAAGTAGTTGATAATCAAGTGCTTACGAAGTGCACCTGCGACGAGCATTACGTCGGTTTGTGTCCCCACCAATACGCCGCCGCCCTTGCCGTGATTCGCAGCGAATGCAATTTGTGGGAAGTCATAAGTTCCGACGGACTGAAAAAGTTGCGCAGCGAAACCCTCATGCAATACGGTTTGCCGCCCGATACCGATTTTGATAATTTTTTTGTGCTTTCTTTTGAAAAATTACATATTTTTTACAAACCGCAGCTTTTGGGTACCGGTTTGCAGCCACTCAAATCCTTTCGCGCACACACACATTTTGATAAATTTGAAACTTTTGATACCAAAGTAAGTTCGCATTGGGAAAAGGATTTCATTCTTTGTTACTTTTTTTGTTTTGAAAAAAATGAACGAATCAACTTTGCGCTTGATGCCTACAAAGGAAAACCCGCGCGAACGGGCGTGCCCAAATCCCTCAAACGCGCCGCTTTGTCCGACCTTGTGCATTGCACCGCCGACGAAACCGACCATGATTTGATGAGCCAACTTTTTAAATTTGCCAATTATTTGGAAATCAAACAAGACAGAGGTGATTGGTTTTTTAAAAATTTGAGTAATTTGTGGCAAGTCTATACCGCAATTTTTCCCTTGCTTTCCTCCCGAAAACATATTTTTTTGGCGGAAAGTGAAAATTATTTAAGCAAAGCCGAAGCCGTGCAGGTTTCAGGCGATACCGTAAAATTGCATTTTGAACTTTCGGAAGACGAGCATTATTTGAATTTGCGAAAAATTATGACCATTAATGACGAGCAAGTTAAAGAATATCAAAAAATTGACCCGCTTTTGATTCGCGTCGGAAATACACTGCATACTTTTGCAAGTCAGCAAGACATTCAAGCCGATTACAAAATGCAGGGCGAAGAAGTCTTGCGCGTCGTCATGCAAGATTTTGACAGTTTTTTTGATGATTATGTCATGCCGCTTACCAAAGAGTTTAAAATTAATTATGAACTGAAAAGCCGTGAGGTTAAAAAAATAGGCTTAATTCCCGATAAAAAGTGCATTTATTTGACCGAAAACGCTAATACAATTCAGTTTCGCCCGACCGTTTTGTACAACAACGGCGAAGAAATTAGTGCTTTGGCGGAAAATGATATATGTAAGAAAAAAGACAAAACAGTCTTAATTTATAAAATTGATGCGGAATTTCATCGGGAATTTGGTGAATTTTTGCGCAACGTACACCCCGCTTTTGCCGAACAAAACCGCCGAGATTTTTTCATTTTGAATTTCAGTGATTTTGATGTGAGTTGGTTTGCGGATTTTTACCGAAAAATGAACCAAGAATCTGTTGAAATTTTTGGTTTTAACGAACTGAAACACTTCAAATATTCGCCGCACAAACCTGTTTTGCGTACTTACGTGAGCTCCAATCAAGATTGGTTTGAGGTTGATTTGGAAATTAAATTTGGTTCGGAAACACTTTCGCTCAAAGAATTGCAAAAAAGTGTGCTCAATCGTAACCGCTATGTGCGCCTGAACGATGGTTCAATGGGTGTTTTGCCGGAAGAATGGTTGGACAAAATGGCGAATTATTACAAACACGGTGAGGTTTCAAAAGGGAAATTGCAAATTTCCAAGTTTAAATTTTCCATTTTAGACGAGCTTTTTGAAAATCTTGATGATAAAAAGTTGGTCAAAGAGTTGGCTGAGAAAAAACAAAATTTAGCTCGTTTTACCGATATTGAAAATACACGAGTGCCGAGCGAGATTAGGGCGAATCTGCGAGATTACCAAAAAGCGGGCTATAATTGGCTTAACTTTTTGGACACTTATCAATGGGGCGGAATTTTGGCAGATGACATGGGTTTGGGCAAAACTTTGCAAATCATTACTTTTTTGCAGAAGCAGGCGAATTTGAAAAAAAGCCCGAACTTAATTGTTTTACCCACTTCTTTGCTGTTTAATTGGAAAAATGAGTTGGAAAAATTTGCGCCGACGCTGCGAATTTATTTTCATTACGGCAACAATCGGAGTGAGGACGCAGAAATTTTTAAAAAATTTGACCTCATCATCACGACTTACGGCACGATGTTGCACGATATTGAAGCTTTGCAGCAGGTCAAATTTAATTATGTCATTCTTGATGAATCGCAAAACATCAAAAATCCGACTTCCAAACGCTATAAAGCTGCGTGTTTGTTGCAAGCGGCGAATCGCATTGCGATGACGGGTACGCCGATTGAAAACAATACTTTTGATTTGTATGCGCAAATGAATTTTCTCAATCCCGGTTTTTTAGGTAATCAGGAGACTTTTAAGCGCAATTATGCGAATCCGATTGACAAAGACCGCGACAAAAAAACGGCTTTGGAGTTGCAAAAATTGATTAGTCCTTTCATTTTGAGGCGAATGAAAGAGCAGGTTGCAAAGGAATTACCGCCCAAAATTGAAGATTATTTGTATTGCGAAATGGAAGAGGAGCAAATGAAAGTTTACGAGGCAATTCGGCAACAATACAGAGATTATTTGGCAAAAAAATTTGATACAGAGGGCTTCGGCAAGTCAAAATTGTATGTTTTAGAAGGTTTGACGAAGTTGCGGCAGGTTTGCGATTCTCCACTTTTGCTCTCGTCGGAAACGGAAACATACACTTCGGAATCGGTTAAAATTAAGGAGTTGATGTCGCATATAAAAGAAAAAACATCACATCATAAAATGTTGCTTTTTTCTCAATATGTTAAAATGTTGCATTTGATTGAAGATGAGCTAAAAAATCAAGGAGTGAGTTATGAATATTTGGACGGGCAGCGCACGCAGGCACAACGTGAGGCGAGTGTTCAACATTTTCAAAATGACGAAAGTTGTCGTGTGTTTTTGATAAGTTTGAAAGCGGGCGGAGCGGGATTGATCTTAACAAAGGCGGATTATGTCTATATTATTGACCCATGGTGGAATCCTGCTGTTGAAAATCAGGCGATTGACCGCTGCTATCGTATCGGACAGGAAAAAAATATCATTGCTTATCGCATGATTTGCAAAGATACGGTAGAGGAAAAAATTGTTAAAATTCAATCGCGCAAAAAACAACTCGCGGCAGACCTCATTACGACAGACGAAAATGTGATGAAAGAGTTGAGTCAAGAAGATATTTTGGAATTGTTTTCTTAAGCGTAAGCATAGGCTTTGCAGGCATTGAGTTTTAGCCTCTATACCAATAAGCAATGACATTTTTTAGTAAGCCGTTCCAATACCAGTAACCCTAAAAACCTAAAAATCGGGTTGTAAAATGCCCTTAAAGAGGATGCCGTTAAGTTAAGAATTAAAAAAAATATTTGACAAAAATACACAGTCCCTAACGGGACATTTTGCAAGAAGGCATCTGATTTTCTACCCATATCAAGTGCCTAACGGCACAAATTACGCCTTTAGGCGTTGAATATTGGTAGAAAATTGTCCTCACGATTTTTTTGTTCCGTTAGGAACTATATATTTTTCGCAAATTTCGTCTTTCCGATTGAGTATAAACGCTTAACTAAACAGCATTGACCTAAAGGTTACGCTACATTCCGCTTTAGATTTTTAGGTTATAACGAAACAAAGTTATATTTGCTAAAAAATTTACAATAAAAGAAGAAAAAAATTTTTTTTTCTTCTTTGGGTTGTAATAAGTTCTCAAGCGCAAAATTTTAACCTAAATGGCTTTTTTGATGGTGTACTTATTTTTGGCGAAAATCCTCAAATGGCATTTCGATATACTTGGGATATCAAACAAGAAGGAAACCGATTTTATGGAAAATCAGGATTAAATGCTGTTAAT
>JBPOJO010000569.1:0-7318 GCA_052033485.1 Bacteroidota bacterium
AATCCCGATTGCCATGGATAACGCATTGCTGCCTTTTGCATTTTGATATATTAGGCTCAAAGTTATTGTCGTAATCCCGATTGCCATGGATAACGCATTGCTGCCTCCGACGGAACAAAACGAGTGAGTAAAACCATCGAAAGTCGTAATCCCGATTGCCATGGATAACGCATTGCTGCGGGGAAAAAAAATCATTTTTTGGAGTAATCCTGGGGGTAGTCGTAATCCCGATTGCCATGGATAACGCATTGCTGCAGCGACTCTGTCAAATTGACACCCGAATACGTTGCAATATTAGGGTTTCTGATTTTATGATGCAAATTTTTGTCAGATAATTTTTTCTCTTTAACGTTTTTTGGGAATTTTGACTTTTGTCAGGCTTTTTTGCTGTTTTATCAGAAAACGTATAAATCATTGATAATCAAATTGTTATACCATAAAAACATTCAGCGTTACAATTTTGATTTTTATATAAATAAAACTGCATATTCGAATATAAAAAAACTGACCGCTCAACGAACGGTCAGTTTTTTTAAAGACTTTGCCCAAACGCAATCAAGATTACCTTGGTTTTTAGGCAGAATAAATAAGATTTACTTAAAAGCCACGTATTTTGATTCCGCAGTTGTAACGGAATTGACAAATTCGCGGAATTTTTCATAATCCTGCGGCAAAATTTCGTCCTGCTTAATGCTGATTTTACGCGAAATTTTTAAACTTTCGGGTGAAATTTTCTCAAAAGAAAGGGAGTATTGAATGTTGCCGAAAGCAAGAATTGCATTTTTGGGAATTTCAACAAAATTAGAGCCTTTCGGAATATTGACTGTCAAAATTTCTTCGACATAGTCGTTGTTTTCGTAACGCCAAAAATTGACGGGAAAATCGCGTTTATCTTCCGTAAAGTGGTCAATACGAACGAAAACATCGGAATACGGCACTTTGAAAGTTTTCATTTCACCAATTTCAATGACTTCATTTTTAACCCGATAGGTATAGTCATAAACAACCGTGTCGAGCATTTTATCTAAAAGCGTAAAATTCGCATCTTCGACAGAAACCGGGTTTTTGAAATCGCCGCTGATGGTTTTTTTAAGCTCTTCAATTTGTTTTTCTTTGGAAAGAGAACCGTAATAATAGCGCGTTCCCGCTGCGGTAACGCCTTTTTTAACAGTTTTGCAATGTGCAAGCAAGTCGTTTTTTTCAATTTTAACTTCTTTTTTTCGCCTGATTTCATTGCTGACGCGCGATTCGGTGATGAGTTGAGTCAAATTTTCATTCACCGCTTTTTTGTTAAAAGGAATTTCGAGGATAGATGCCATTTTATCCGTCGCGGGCAATGAGGCAAAAGAAGTGTTTGCGTCCGTGAGTTCGAGATAATAAGTGTTTTTATCCGTTTTCACTTTCACAATGCAGTGATTAAAATCGGTAGTCGGCAAAGTGAGGTCTTTCAAACCGTTGTCGCGCGTGTTGATGAGCACAAGACTTGTTTCCAATCCGGCTTCACGCGCGAGAACAGCGTACAAAGTTGAAACATCTTTGCAATCGCCCAATTTTGTGTGAATGGTTTTTGAGGCTTTTTGCGGAACGTAGGCACTTTGACGGAAAGAAACCGAGCTGTAATTGATGTTTTTGACGACATAATCGTAAATCATACGCGCTTTTTCCTCCTTTGTAAAACTTTTTCCTTCGGGAAAAATTTGTTGGAAAACTTTTTTTACCTCAAAATCCGCTTTTGCTTGCGGAGAAGAAAGGTCGCTGTACCAATCGGCAATTTCCTGCCAATTTTTAACGGAAGAAAAATGCAAAACTTTACCGATGTCGCTCAAAGGGGGATTGTGCTCAACATTTTTAATTGCAGTTTCATTTTGCAGTTCCCAAGTAAATGTCGTGTAGTCGCTCTCTTTTTTAACATTCGGTTTCAAATCCGAGTTGAGAAATTTATGCTCAAAAGTGAGATTATTCGCGACAATCAAAGTGTACCTGACCAAGTCGGCAGGCACATAAGAGTTAAAAGCGTATTTATCCCAAAATTCTTTGGCAAGTTTTCCTCGTCGGTAATTTTCGAGTTTATATTTGAAATACACCGCATCACCTTTTTCCAAATTGCTGAAAACGACCTCGTTGCCGTTGCGTTCGGCGGCAGTTTTTGAGCCGTTCTTTTTGACCACTTCCACCTTTTCGATGAGCAATCTTTGTGAATAATGATAAGGAATACTGCTCTCTTTCCATTGTTCTATTCCCTTGTCTGTCAATACTTTAACGGCAAGGGTATAAAACTCTTCGGACGTTCCTTCGGGATAAACCACCTTTGCTTTTTCGTCAATGATGTAATACCAATCGTGTTCTTTTTCTTTGTCATCAGACTTAGAATTTTTGATTGCTTCATAAACATTCGTATTCGGAATAAGCTTCGAAATGTCTTGCTTATTTTCCAAAAGAGTCAATTTTTTACGAATCGAATACGAGTTCGGGTCATAGTAAAGTGCTTTTTTGTAAGCCTCTATGGATTTAGTTTTGTCATTTTTTTGTTCGTACAAAGCCCCGAGCGACGACCAATAATCCGAGTGATAGGGGGCAAGTTTGAGTTGTTTTCTGACATAGTCGAGTGCTTTGTCGGTTTGTTTTTTGCCGTAATAATATTGCGCAAGTTTGTCAAAAACATCGCCGTCGTTCGGATAAAACTTTTCAACTTTTTCATAAATTTTCAAACCTTTCTCGTTTTCGCCTTGCTCAAAATACAGCGCGGCTAATTCGTAAAGGATTTCGGTATCAAAATTTCTATCAACATACCCATAAAAGACTGCCGTAGCCTCCTTGCTGTTTTTGTAAACGTCTTTTTGAATATTATGAGTAAGCCTCATAACATCTTTGTTATCAGGGTATGCATAAAAAGCCTCACCTATTTTTGCGAGTGCATTTTCAATTTTTTGCTGATTAATATCGAGGTTAATTTCTTTGAGTACTGTTTGCACGTCTTTTCCGTAAAGTTCAATGCGTTTTTTGAGCAATTTTTCGGCTTCTTCATATTTTTCTTCACCAATCAACTGTTCCATGTACACTTCGAGCGAAAACAAACAATCGGGGTCATTTTCGCGAATTTGCTCCATAAGGGTAACAAGGTCGGTTCGATTTTTGGCTTCATTGTAACAAACCAACTGTTTATGCAAAACCAACGTATTGTTCGGTGCTTTTTCGACGGCTTTTGCAATGATATTTTGCGCTTGCGTTACTTTTTTATTTCTCAAATATACTTCACAAAGCATGTAGTAATTTAACAAATTTTCAGGCTCGTTTTTGATTTTGTTTTCAAAAAAAACTTCAAAATCAAGCGCAAGCGTTTTTGAGGCATCGTAACTTACTTCATTTTCCTTAAAATAAGGCTGATAGCTGCTCGTTGTGGTGTAATTCGTCAAAGGATTAAAATTTTCGTCAGTCAAACGAACGATAAAATTTGAATAGCCCTTTGAATGTCCGTTGTGAACCAAAATGCGGTTGTAGCCCTTTTTGAAGCTCACTTTGGCTTTTAAAACGTCTAATTCCGAGCTTAATTCTTCCGATTCTGAAATAACCAACTTGTCATTTAACCATATTTTAACATTTCCGCGAAAGCCCGTGCAAATGAAGCCCTCCGTATTGTCGTTAAAATTAACAAAAGTTTGCGAATACGAAAACATATCGCGCCCTTTCACATAATAACCGGGGAAAACCCATGGGTCATAACCTAAATGACTCGGCGCAAACCATTCGACTTCCGAATTATCGGCGGAGGTGAATTTCACACCCGATTCGGCTTGCGTAACGGGCGGGTATTCCTTATCAAAACCGCTTCCCATGATGTTGTCGAAGGGTCCGACAAACTGCCAACGATTAATTCCGCCGAGTTCGTTCCAATATTTTTGGGCATTTTCGAGGTCATTAATTGACAAATAATGAATTGCAAGACCGTATCGCGCGGCGGCTTTGATAGTTCCGTTCGCTTTTGTATCTTGTAAAATTTTTTCTAAAAATTTCTTTTGACTTTTCGTTTTTTTTCCGTAACCACCCGTAAGGGCTTTGTTAAACCAAAGCGCGTAAACGTAGGGGTAGGGCGTTTCTGAGGCAGAAAAAAACTTGTCGAAATAGGGAGATTCGTCCTCTTTTCCGTCGAAATAATCGAGCAAAAGCAAACTCATATAACTTTCGGCAGCTCTTTCGCCTTTTTTAGCAGATTGTAAAAAAAGTTCTTTTGCCGTTTTGCGGTCATTTTTATTGAAAGCTTTCCAAGCATCATCATAAGTGTCGGCAAAAATATTTCCCGAAAAAAGGGCAAGGAGAAGAACTGTCAGTGCAAAGAACTTCTTTTCAAAAATACGAATTGTAAACATGGAAGTTTTGTTTAAATGACAAGGGATAAAGTCCCGATTTTGAAGCAAAAGTAGACAATTTTTTAACAAAAGAAAAAAGAATAGGGCAATATAAAAAAAAACGGCAAATCTGCAGCCGGCAATCCCTGCGAATCGCTATTTTACATTCAATTTTATGCAGTTTTGGCATCGCCTCACATTGAATTTTTTACGACATTTTAAGGCGGGAGAAAGTTGCGGAAGTGTTTTTACTGTTTTTATTGGAAGGAAAAATCGTGTAAACCCTTGCGGACGAGAGTTCAATTAAAAAAATTACCGTTCTTTAACTTTAATATTTGAAAGTTTGATTTGCGTCGGCACCGCGCCGTAACAAGGGCGAAAGGCAAGCAAAGTTGCCGACTGTTTAGGATAAAGCGTAACTTTTACCTCCGACATTTCGATAAAACCCTCACTGTTTTCACACAAAAAAGCGGGTTTAAACGTTACGGTCAGCTCGCGATTCGTAGTGTTTTTTAACCTGAAAAGTGTATTGTGCCTTTGGTCAAATTTTGAAAGCTGATGTTTGACCAAAAATTCAACTTTAGCCTGTTTAAGCAAAACCGCCCAATCATTTTCCTTTTTTGCTGTTTCTTGTGCAAAAGCAGAGTTGAGCGAAAAAAAAATAAATAAGGCAGAGAGTATTGTTTTCATAAAACGGGTTGTAAAATTTAAGCAGTCGTTAATTTTTTGCGGCGGCAATCGAAATGAATGTCCGAAAATCGCGCCTAAAAGATTGACAAAATTACACATTTTTACAATTTTTCAAGCGATTTCGGAATTTCTTTTCAGTGATTCGGCACAAACAAATTGTTTCGCCGCAGGCAAAAATTTTATGACAAATTTTATTCCGTAATGCAAAAACGGTCAAAAAAGATACATTAAAGCATCAAATTACGGAGATAAAATTCACTCAGTCCGTTCCGAGCAGTGATTTAAGGTGCTCAATTTCGGCAAGGAGAGCATTTTTTTCGGTCTCCGTTGCTTTTTTGATTTCCTCCGTTTCTTGAACTTTTGCGGCAAGTTGAGCTTTGATGTCCGAAAAATTTTGTGTATATTTTTTCATAACGGATTCTCTCGCTTGCGCCTCTTGTAACATTCTGTTGATTTCCCCCTCTTTTCGAATCATTTCTTCTTGCGTAGCCTGCAATTCTTCTACATTTTGCCTCATTTCTTCTTCTTGTTGCCGCAACTGTTCGGCGTTTCTTTGTGCTTCAAAAAGCAGAGCCTTATTTTTCAAATTGCTTTTCAGCGCAATCACTTCCGCGCCGAAATTTTCGGCAACTTTGTTCATAAATTCCAAGTGATGCGGCTCAAATTCGCGAAAAGAGGCTAATTCGACAAGTCCAGCAATTTCACCGTTCGTCATCAAAGGCACAATGAGCAAAAAATTAGGCTTCGCTTCGCCCAAACCGGAGGTAACGAGCAGGTAATTATCGGGGATTTCTTTTAAATAAACGAGTCTTTTTTCGCGAAAAGCCTCCCCGATAAGCCCCTCTCCGGGTTCGAAAGTTCTTGCACGTTGTTTTAAAATATCATAAGCAAAAAAGGCATAAAGGTTCAGAAGAGTCGTGTCTTCCGCTTCGTCAGCCAAATAAACGCCGACTTGAACAACGTTGAGATATTTGGCAAGTTCTAAGGCGAAAATTTCGGAAAGTTTTTTCAAATTATCTTCTTTGTCGCGCAGCATTTCAATAAAATGAGAAATTCCTTTCACGACCCATGTAGATTTGCTTTCTTTTTCGGCAACGGCTTTCAAACTGTCGCGCATCTGCAAAAAGGCTTTTCCGAGTTCGCCTTCGGTGGTAAAAGCATCATAATTAGTATCCAAATGCCCTTCTCCTACCCGAACGGCAAAATTTTTCATACGCGCGAGGTGGTCGACCAACTCGTTAATTTTTGCGTTGACATTGCGCATTTCGTCGCTTGTCGCGGGCAAATCGCCGGGCAAATTGCCGGTTTCAAGGGTGATGACGGCTTGTCGAACGGGTCGGATTTTTTTCAAAATATTCACAGAAATCAAATAGGCAAGCAAATAGGCGACACAACCGATGAGTAAAACTAAAAACGGCGTAACAAAATAGGCTAAATTCTGCTCGTCGTAGCGAATTTGGCTTTCCATTCGGTTAATTTCTTCCTGTTGCAAATTAATGATTAAGTCCAAAACGGCATTTATATCATTGACTAATTCGTTTAAATGAACGGCTTGTTCTTTTTTGTGCACCTTATAATAGTCCAATTTTCCGCCGTCCGCTTCTTGGGTATTCAGCAAGTTTTCTAAGTTTTTTTCTTCGATTTTGTCTTGTTCGGCTTTTAAGCGGTTTCCTTTGATGCGAATGTCGTAAATGTAGGTTGTTGCGGCGTTATCGTGCCAATCTTTGGTATAGACGATAAGCGAATCGAGTGCAGATTTAAAATTAACGTCCCATAGTTGTCGTCTTTCGTTGCGATAAAATTCGGATTGCGTTAGCAAATAATTGTCGAGCGCGTTCATGGATTTGCCGATGCTGTTTTCGGCAACACTGCAATAATAGCGCGAAGGAACGGTATTTTGAATCATAAATTCGTACCGTTTGACAAAAGAAAAATGAAAATACAACTCCAAACTGACAATAATGCCGCTGAAAAACAAAGAGAGAAACAAAAAACTGAGGGCAATTTGTCCTCTGATAGTACTCAGCGTAAGAAAACCTTTGATGCGGTGCCACATACAAGCGTGATTCGATTTGTTTTGACAAAAAATTAAAGCATTTCCCTTATGGGAATCTATAAATTTTTGATACGAATGAACAAATAAGGCAAAAAAAATTTAAAAATCAAAATCAATGCCGAAAATGTTGAAATTTTTTTCAAAAAACAAAGTCAATTGAAAGATTAACGCAAATTTGACCAAAACTTTCGACGGCATGAATTTCACGCTCAACATACCTGCGGGCGCG
>JBPOJO010000773.1:0-2499 GCA_052033485.1 Bacteroidota bacterium
TGGCTACAAAATCGGTGGGGATAAAACTGGGTTTTAAAATGTGAAAAATTTCCGGGGTTGACTGCACGTGCATACACTCAAACCCGCGTTTTTTTAACTCGGGTGCCAAGAGATTGCCCGCCGAATAGGCATCCACGATCAACGCGATTTGTTTCAAACCATACTCCGTGGAACAAAGTGGCGCTTGAGCAAGCAAAATAAGTAGCAGTCTTTGAAGTGCTGATCATAAATGCAGTAAGTAAATTCCGAACGCAGGCCTTCTTGTTTGAATCCGAGTTTTTCCAAAAGCCTTTTAGAGGCGACATTGTCCACTCGCAGGTTGCCTTCGAGCGCATTGAGGTTCATGTCAAAGAAAAAGTAGTGCATCATAACCGTGAGTGCTTCGCTCATGAAACCTTGCGAACCAAAGTCAGGCAGGATTTTGCCGCCCATTTCGCCGCGCATGCGCCGAGCGTCTAAATGCCAAATTCCCGCATCTCCGATAAGGAGGTTGCTGGTACTTTCAAAAATCCCAAACCGTAAGCCGTTTTGAGCGACAAATTCTTTGCGAAGAAAACTTATAGCATGCGCGGTTTCTTCTTTGTTGACGTGGGCTTTGAGGCCGTAGGAGCGCATGGTGGCCTCATGTGAGCATAGGGCAAAATAGGCGTCTACGTCATCCGGCACGATTTCTCTTAAAAGCAAACGCCTGCTAGAAAGTATTGGCATTACTGTGGGAAAGACCAGCGGTTCTTTCATTTTTCACCATGGGGGCATTTGCGGGTTGGAATAAAACCGAAACCTGCAACCATTTTGCTTGCCACAATATTTCGTTGAGGAGTGCACGGTGCACATCAAACGGGGCAGTCAGAACGCGTACAAAAATGCCTACAATATTTGGTGTAAGGGCCTATTTTCTTTCGGTGAGGCAAACACCGGCAATCCCTTCGCGTTGACTATGTGCCAGATTGAACCACTGGGGCAAAGCGCTTTACACCATCACGATGATCAAGAAATTTTTCTCATCCACCATGGCCATGGCCTCATGAGTATCGGTGATGAAACCGAAGCGGTTTTTGGGGGAGATTGTGTTTTTATCCCCAGCCAAAAGCCTCATTCGCTTAAGAATGTTTCGAGCCATGAACCGCTCGTTTTTTATTCGCTGTCGTGGCTCGGGCCGCACTTAAGCGAAGAGACCTCATTTAATTTGATTGTCCCCGCGCCCCCAACCCCCAACGGCGCACTGCATTTGGGCCATCTTTCGGGCCCTTATCTGGCGGCTGATGTTTATGCACGCGCACAAAATATAGAAGGTAATCGCTCCCTATTTTTCATGGGCACCGACGACAACCAATGCTATATCACCAATAAGGCGCGAGCCCTCGGAATCAGTAACCACGAAGTATTACAAAAATATAAACCGCTCATCAAAAATGCTTTGGCCCATTTCAGCATCACTCCCGATGAGTTTATTGAACCGGCCCACCATGCCGACTACACGGCCTTTGTTCAACAATTTTTTAATACTTTGGTGGAGAAGAAAAAAATTGTCCGACGAATCTCGCCCACGGTGTTTTGCCCAAGCTCCCATCGATTTATTTTCGGTGCAGACGTCACCGGCCTTTGCCCTCATTGCCAAAAAACTACCGGCGGTCATGGCTGTGAAAATTGTGGCCACTATAACGACAACCATGATCTCATAAATATTCAGAGTGCCCTTACCGGCGAACCTGTTTCTATTGTTCAACGAGAGCGTTGCTATTTCCGATTGTCTGAGCACCAAGATTTCCTAAAGCGCTTTGTTAGCTCCTGCAGCATGCATCCGCGGTTACGGCAATTCTATACAAGCTACTTAACCAGATTGCCCGATGTGTCGGCGAGCCATTTTTTTGATTGGGGCATTGATGTGCCCGGCGGGACCGGCGAAAAAATTTACGAATGGATCGAAATGGCAGGTGCCTATGCGTTTTACCTGCATCGTGCTCAGAAAAAATTCGATTGCGATATTTCCAAAATTAATTTGATAGAGTCGTTTGGTTTTGACAACAGTTTTTTTTACGGCCTCCTCGTGCCCGCGTTGATCAACGCCTACGACGAGAATCTGCCTAAACCGCGTGCTTTGTTAAATAATTATTTTTATTTATTAAACCAAGAAAAATTTTCCACTTCGCGCAATCATGCAATTTGGGCGCATGAATTTTTAAGCCCTCAATCAACTGATCTTGCGCGGTTGTATTTCTCCCTCACGCGCGGCGAAGCAGGTCCGACTAATTTCGACCTGGCGGAGTTCAAAAGCTTTGTTATGAAACCAGTGCTCACCACTTGGCGCGGCCATTTTTCGGCCCTTAATCATGACCTGCAAGAAAATCATCACGAGTGGGCTTTGGTCACCAGTCTTAAGGGCTACCAAGAACGCTTTTTAAATGATGTCAAACAGCGCTTATGGGAGATTACGGAGTGCTTTGCTGCATCACGATTCTCTCTTAACGACGCGGCGCGCAACGCTATTAATTTTCTGGA
>JBPOJO010000133.1:0-1717 GCA_052033485.1 Bacteroidota bacterium
AGCACATGTACTAAGCTTCGCGTGAATTTTGAGCAAAGGCAATTGAGTTTTCTCAATTGCCTTATGCTTTTTCGCTCAAAGAAAGCCAACGCATCGTTTTTTTGTCTATTTCGAGCGTGATTTCTTCAATTTTTTTGCTTAGCTTTTGAATTTCGTCAAAACTTCCTGTGCATTGATTGAGCAATTCAATGTAGTTCGTTTTTTCTTTTTCTATGCGCTCGATATCGGTTTCTAATTGTTCTAATTCTTTACTTTCCTTGTAAGAAAGTTTATTTTTTTCGCGATTAGTTTCCGCTTGTGGTTGCTGCTGTAGATTTTTTGTATTTTTGATACTCTCCTGCTTAGCGTTCTCTTGTGCTTTTTTTTCTTCTTGCCAAATTCTATAATCAGTGTAATTTCCCGCGAAATCACGAATATTCCCGTCTCCCTCAAACACAAAAAGCTTATCCGTCAGCCTATCTACAAAATATCGGTCATGCGAAACAATAATCAAACAAGCAGGGAAATCCATCAAAAAATCTTCTAAAACGTTCAGGGTTTGAATGTCCAAATCATTAGTAGGTTCATCTAAGATTAAAAAATTAGGTTTTTCCACCAAAACGCGCAGGAGTTGCAAACGCCTTTTTTCGCCACCACTTAATTTGCCGACGAGGTCGTATTGCTTTTGGGGAGGGAAATAAAAAAGTTGCAGAAGCTGAGAAACCGAGACAGGCTCCCCTGCTTTGAGAGTAAAATTTTCAGCCACTTCTTTCAGCACATCAATAACGCGACGGCTGTCATCAAAGAGGAAGCTGTCTTGCGTATAGTAGCCAAAATGCGTATTTTCTCCTTTTTCGATTTGCCCCGCTTGCGGAGAAATTTTTCCTGTGAGCAGGTTGAGGAAGGTAGATTTTCCTGCACCATTATAGCCCACGATACCAATTCTGTCTTCGCGCGTGAAAGCGTAAGAGAAATTATGAAGAATGGTTTTGTTGGGATAGGCAAAAGAAACATCATGACATTCGAGCACTTTTTTACCCATTCGCGAAGAGCCTAGTTGAATTTTGATGCGCGTGTCTTCTACTGTTTGTTTTACTTTACTTTCTAATTGTTCAAAAGATTCGACTCTATATTTAGCTTTTGTTCCTCTCGCTTTGGGCTGCCTTCGTATCCAATCGAGTTCTTTTCGCATTAAATTTCGGGCTTTGTCCATCTCCACGCCTTCAATGGTTTCTCTCGCTTCTTTGTTTTCTAAAAATTTCGCATAATTTCCCAAATGCTTATAGACTTTTCCTTTTTCTAATTCAGCAACTACCTGTGTAACATTATCCAAAAAATATCTGTCGTGCGTAACCAAAACAATGGCAAGCTGTTGATTTCTTAATTGCGTTTCGAGCCATTCAATTGCGTCTAAATCCAAATGGTTCGTTGGCTCATCAAGTATCATTAAATCAGGCTCTTCCAAGAGCGTTTTAGCCAAAGCAACACGCTTTTTTTGCCCGCCCGAAAGTGCATCAATCGGGAGTGAAAAATCATGAATACCTAATTTTCCTGCAATTTCCTTTATTTTGGCTTCCGCTTCCCACGCATTTAGTTTTTCCATTTTGTCCAAAACGACTTGAAATTCCTCGCCATCGGTTGAACCGCTTTCTAAAAGTTTTTCATAATCGCGAATAGCGTTCAACTGCTCATTATCAGCGTCAAAAAGGCATTGCCAAACCGTTTTTCCCGTATCGAA
>JBPOJO010000544.1:0-1868 GCA_052033485.1 Bacteroidota bacterium
CGGAAATTGTAAGAAACAATATACAGAGCGTTTTGTTGAGCAACTTGTTTTTGAAAAATTCTTTCTTACTACTTTATTTTTGCATCTTTTTCCAAAGCAGCTATCTTTTGTTCAAAATTCGCATCTGTAAGCGCTGATATCTCCTGTTTCCCATTTGAATTTTTGACTATGCAAACAGGCTGCGCTGATAAAATATCATTTTTGATACAAAAGCCGGCGGTGTCAAAGTGAAGATTTTTTGATAAGAAATCTTCATTGTTGAAAAATTGCTTCACCGATTTTTCCCGTGAATTGCCGACAATCAAAAAGGCAATTTTCTTTTGCGATTTATTTTTAGCCATCCAATTGAGTGCTTTCTCTATGCAATCGCTGCACCCGTGAAGCGGAACGGCAAGAACAAATTGATGTTTTTCTAAAAATACTTCCGTTTCGTTCTTTGCGCCGCATGACGTTAAAATCAATAACAAACACAAAATGCAAAAATTTCTCATCTTTTCTCTGTTTTAAAACATCTAAAACGCAGGCTGTCCTCATCAAAATCTCTGTTTAAAGGGTGATTTTCTGAGAGCCAAAGTCCCTCTTTGTCAACAAAAAAGTTTGTAGGAGAAAACTTTCCGCGCGGCAAAAGCTCCTCCGCGAGTATTTTTAAGTCGGGAGAAAGCAACATAATAGAAAAACGCAAAGGAGTCTGAAATAAATCGCCGGGATTTTCCTCATCGCGAATTTCGTCATTTACCTGTGCAATACGGTAGAAAATGTCGCGAAATTCATCGTAAATCAAGTTTTGATAAGCTCCCTTCTCGGCGGAAAACTTCATGCCTGCTTTTATATCATTAAGCGGCATACCTTGCAAAGTTACAAATTGACTTTTTGCATCTTTAAAATCAATTTTCTTGTGCTGAAGGTCAGTAACGCCTATTTTATGACTTGTTTTAAACCCGTAATAAAATTTATCTTTGCGTTTGGCAACCGAGATAGCATCTGATAAAAGTTGAAACCCTTCTTCAAAATAATTTTCGGGGATTAATATCGGTAAAACTTCCAAAACATTCTTCTTTCGTGAATATCGCGCGGTAAAAAAGCCTTTTGAGTGAAAATCTTTAAATTTAGTGGCTTCATTCCAAAATTGAACACTGAAATATGGAGAAGACGTTACGAAAAACAGATATTCGTTTTCCTGATGTACACGTGCCCCTTGAATACCAAAATCCAAAACTGAAATGCTGTCAGCCAAATGTTTGTAATCATAGACCCGTTCAACTTTAAAATCGTCTTTTATTGAACAAAAAAACAATTTTTGCAACAACGAACCCCCGGCAATTAGCTCATAAGGCGAAAGGAAACTGACATCTGAAAAATCGGAAACAGAGTTTGGTCCCGACTTTGGAATATAAATTTTTTTGACAACTTTTTCTTTTTCAAAATCAATTATCAGCACTGCGTTTTTGTCAGTGTAATAAAAAAAACTTGTGTCGGCATCTCTGTAAAATCCTGAACGAAGCGAAATATATCTGACAGAATCATCAATTGCGATTGCTTTCCTATCGTTTGAAGCCGTTATTTTATAGGAAAAATTAGATGCGGTCTCTGATTCTTCCTTACAAGCAACAAGAATAAAAAACAAGAAAATGAAAATTATTGTTCTGAACATGTTTTTTTTAATTTAAAAATGTTGGCAAAACCAAGGGTTTTGCCAACCAACGTCAGTTAAAAATCATTAACAGCCTTCGCAAACAGGACAATACGCTGAACCCGAGGAGGCTTTGCAACAGTCTGTATCAGACCAATAGCAAGATTTGGTTTCACTGATTTGCGCTTGACTTTTAAGTTCTTGCGAATAAAATGTAATACTTGCTGCTAACACAGCG
>JBPOJO010000326.1:0-3787 GCA_052033485.1 Bacteroidota bacterium
TTAACAGACTCTACAACTTATCATCGAGTTTATCTTTCAAAAGGCAGTTATCATTTTTCACGTAGTGAGAAAAATATGGTGGGTATAGGTTTGCCTACTCAAATTGACATTATTTCAGAAAACGGGAAACGTTTCAAAGTCATTTTGGCATTTGATACAAAAATTGACGAAGAGCAGGGTGATGATATATTTTTGCCGAAAAGACAAGATTTCGACGAGCGCGACAGTTCAATGACATTCTCCGTTCCGAAAAATGAAAATGAAATATTAGATTTTACAAACCCTGAAAAAGACAGTAAGTGGGTGCGTGATAATCTTGAACTGACATATTTCAGAGATTATGACAAAATCAAATGGGATAACAGAAAAAAAGAGGCAATTTTTCCCTATTTTAAGTATCTCGGGCAATATATCTTCCTTGTCAAGTATTTAGCACATTGCCCACAGATGCCGCGAGTGGTCATGTATTCGGATTTACGCGAATCTATCAACGTGGATTTAGTGCTTGATATAGGCAACTCTAATACATGCGGTGTGCTTTTCGAAAGTCCGAACAACAAAAATGCTGCTTTTAAATTCGACAAAGTTAAAAAGTTGGAAATAAGGGATTTATCGAACCCTGTAATGGTGTATGACGAGCCTTTTTCCATGCGTTTAGTTTTTGCCCAAGCAAAATTCGGATTAGATGAAATTAGTGAAATCAAGACACACAAAAGACCTTTTCGTTGGTTGAGCATTATGCGTGTAGGACGTGAAGCCGCACGTTTAATCAACAAATACAATTTAGAATCGGTCGGCAAAGAGATAGCTTCACATCATTCAAGTCCGAAGCGTTATCTTTGGGATAAAAATCCATGCACCGTTCCGTGGCGTTATATCAACAAACAAAATGAATACATTTCGCTCGAAGGCGTAACTACGCATTTTAACTCTGCGGGAGAATTGGCAAAAGAAACAAGCGGTCTTGAACCTGTCTATTCAAAGAAATCTTTGATGACTTTTGTTTTCATCGAAATTCTTTTGCACGCTATCTCGCAAATCAATTCTCAATATTTCAGAAACTTTCATGGTAATGAATCTAAACCGCGAAAACTGAACAGAATTACTATCACTTGTCCGACTTCAATCGTACAATACGAGCAAGTTACTTTACGGGCTTGTGCTGAAGAAGCGGTAAAAGTCTTGAATGAATCATTCCCCGAAACCATACTCGGCAGCATTGAATTTGACGGATTTACGCCCTCAATAGAAATCATACCTTCTCCGAAAGATTTAGGACGCAAGCTCGACCAAATACGTGAACGCAAGGATTGGATTTATGATGAGGCTACTTGCGGTCAGCTTGTGTTTTTATATGCTGAGGTTTCGCAGCGATATATAAACAATGCCGAGACATTTTTCGAACTTTACGGGAAAAGACGAAACGATACGGAAAGCACGAAGAAAGCTTTGACAATCGGCTCATTAGATATTGGAGGTGGTACAACAGATTTAATGATTTGCGCTTATCAATGCGATTCGGGACAAGCGATGTCAGTTGTTAAACCGCAGCCTTTGTATTGGGACAGTTTTAATCTTGCGGGCGATGATTTGCTCAAAGACATTGTACAACAAATCATCATTGAGGGCGAACTTAATTCCGAAGAAGAGCGGGGCTGTAAAGGCGTTATTTTGAATCACCTTCGCAAACAAAACGTCAGCAATATAGCCGTCAAACTAAATGATTTTTTTGGCGTAGATAATTCACGTATGTCGTACATGGACAGAATTTACCGTCGAAATTTTGTTGTGCAAGTTGCAGTACCGATTGCGCTGCGATATCTAAAACACGCTATTGAGGGGCGAGATGATGTTACCCTTACTTATGATGAAATATTTGACGAACTCAAGCCGAACGAAGACATCATTGAAAAATTCAATGTGCATTTCGGCATACGGTTTCAAGACATTACTTGGAAGTTGTCAAAATCTCGTGTCTTTTCGGTTGTGGAAACTGTTTTTGAACCTTTGTTTAAAACCATATCGGCAGTTTTATCGGCTTACGGTTGTGATTTTCTTTTGCTCGCAGGAAAACCAACGACTATACCGAAAGTCCGAGAAATGTTTGTTCGTTACTATCCCGTTTCCCCTGACCGAATCATAACTTTGAACAATTACCGTGTGGGCAAATGGTATCCGTTTCAAAACGGTATCGGCTATTTCGAAGACCCCAAATCAATCGTTGCTGTTGGTGCGCTTATCGGCTTGATGGGCGGGAAATTAGGCAATTTAGACGGTTTCAGATTAGACACAAGTTTGTTGAAACAAAATTTGATTTCGACATCAAACTTCATCGGCGGTTTTAATAAATACACTAATTTTGTTGATGCGCCTTTTTTCACCCCTAACGAAAACAGTTTTCAAATAGAACTGCATAATTTGCCCTTTGTGTTGGGACATAAGCAAATGTCAAATCGCATTTATCGTGCACGCCCTATTTGTAAAGTTGATTTCAATATCGCAAAAATCAAAGAGCGTTTGAAAAACAAGAATCCCGAATTGTCGAAAAATGAAAAGATGCTTTCTCAAGAAGTTGAAAATGAAAAAAATCGCTTGAAAGGCAAAATGCCTTTTAGAGTCACGCTCAAAAGAGCTTTCCGCGAAAATAAAGAGGCGTTTTTGATTGAGAATATCAGAGACCGAAACGGTGATGACATCTCGGCAAACAATATCGCTATGAATGTGATGACCTTAGCGGAGGAAAACGGTTATTGGCTTGACACGGGTGAATTTATTCTTAACATCAAACACTAATTCTGACCACAAAACATTGCACTATGAATCCGATTTCGTATGATAAACTGAACAAGATTGCCGATAATACGGAAAATCTTATAGGCGTTGTGAACAATGCTGTTTCGTGGGTAGATGATTTTCTTAAAGATGAGGTCAGAAGCGAAACGAATTTTGCTTTAAAAAAACAAAGGCGTGTTCTGAAAAAAATTAGAAATGTCGTAACGGGAAAACCTGTCATTGCCTTATTCGGAGCAAGTCAAGTTGGTAAATCCTATATGGCTAATAACTTGCTGTACAACGAAGAAAAAACGCTTGAAGTTTTCGACCACAAGTACGGCAAAAATATTGATTTCCTCAGAGAAATCAATCCGGAGGGCAACGGAAACGAAGCAACGGGTGTGATAACACGTTTCACCTCCGATACCGAAACCGACTCGGCAAAACTGCCCGTAAAAATTACGCTCTTTTCGGTGAAAGACGTTATTTGTATTCTTTGCGATACCTTTTACAGTGATTTCAGAGAAAGCAAAAATGCAAAAAAAGACCGTGAAGAACTCAAGGCATTCATTCAAAACATCAAAAAATCCGCTCAAAACACTGCCCTTCCGCAAAACGGACTTTGCGACGATGATATTTATGAAATTGAAGAATATGTCCAAAAATATTTTCTCGGCAACGGATTGCTCAATCAACTTGCAGATGAAAATTATTGGCAGACATTAGCGGAGGCAATCGAAAAAACCGACTATCGCAGATGGTCGTCTTACTTTGCCGTTTTGTGGAACGAGCATCGAGAAATAACGGATATTTTTGATAAAGCCCTCTCAATGCTTCACGATTTGAAATTTTCGCGTGAAGTGCGTGTCGGTTACGATGCGCTTTTGAGAAGCGAAAAGAAGGCTATCATTGATGTTACAAGTTTACGCAGTTTTTATCAGTCTGCTCCTACTGTTGACGTACAATTACCCGACGGCAGCAAAAAGATTTCTGAAGTCGGTTGCTTGAGTTTTTT
>JBPOJO010000182.1:0-8774 GCA_052033485.1 Bacteroidota bacterium
TCCCCGAATTGCTCAAAAAGAATATTTTGGTCATGCTTTCTGAAGATGAAATTGTTTGGCTTGTCAATTTTCGTGTGGCTGAAAATTTTTGTGCAAAAGAAAACAGTCAAAAAATTATTACTTTTGCGTTTTCTGAAATAAATTAACAAAAATATGGATTTTCGCAATCCTTTTGCACGTCGTTACACGAAAACGGAAAGAGTCATGATGGATTCTTTGCGACAGCATTCTCTTTTTTCGCCTTTGAACGACGAAGAAATTTTTGAATTTTTGCCCCATCTGTATCAAAGGGAATACGGGAAAGATGAAGTAATTTATTTCAGAAATGACCCTTGTCAAGCGTTTTACATCGTAAAATCAGGCATTGTTGAGTTGAATTTGGATATTGAAGATAAATTTGAAACGATTGTAAGTCTCGAACCGGGGCGGTTTTTCGGCGAAAATTCGCTCATGCCCGAAACGCGGCGCATGTACAATGCCATCAGTCGCAGCTCAAAAACTTCACTTTTGATTATTCCGCAAGTGAATACGATAGAAATTTTTGAAGAAAATCCGATAATCAAAGCAAAAATTCTTGCATCACTTTCACAACATTATTACAAAATGCTTTCGGGATTTATCACAAATTATCGCAACAGTTTTGCATTTTTTGATTTAAGAATTGCGATTGAAAAGTGGAACTAAGGACTTTCGCAAATTTATTTCTTGAAAATCAATGCAGAAGTCGCTGTAACGGCGTGGTACACAAACAACGGCGCGGTCGTTTGTGAAGACACTAACAACGGCGTGGAATTAATTTTTTTATTTTTTCAACTAATTTCTAATAGATTAATTGTCTTATGAAGCATATTTTCGATAAATTTAGATTTAAGGCTGTCAATCTGCAAGCTGAAAAAATCTTTTATCGTCAAACTATCGAATTGACGAAGTTAATTACTTCCTTAGAGAAGCAGTTTGTGTCTGAAATGTTTATTTTGGATAAGGAACTGAGATATAAACTTGCGCTGTTGGTTTTAGAATTTGGAGAAGATTTACACAATGATGCAACTTTTTGGAATGTTGTTGAACAACACAATTTAACTCATTTTAATACTCCCTTACCGCTTTTTTTGCCGGAAGGCGAGTGTGTAAAAACGCTTTTTGATGTCAATCGTTTTAAATTTTTTATCTATACGATACAGGAACATTTTGAAGAGACGAGTACGATAATTCCGCCGCATCACCCTGATTTGGCTTTGCTTGCAAGTCATTGTGCGGAGTTTTGCGAGAAATTTTTTTCTGACTTCCCGAAGGTTTCTGCTTTCAAAATGGAGATAGAGAAGCCGTCCGAAAGGTATGATGTAGTGAAAAACAAGTTGGTAATGCTTGGGGTGCGTTCTTATCTGTTCAGAACGGAATTTTTAAAAAAATCAAGAATCAATCAGAAGAATACAGATATCGTTGAATTAGCCGATGAATATCTCTGCGAAACCGCAACATCTTGGTCGGGAATGTGGGTTATTGATGTTTTGCTTCCGGTCATTAAATTGCCTTTGAGTTTGGAAAAAGATGTCGAAAATTGGAAACAACGTGTTAAGTCAATTTTTAAACTAAAAACATTTAACGAGGGCGTTTTAACGGTTGAAAATGTTGTTAATAATGAAATTCTTGAACTCGACTCAATAGATTTGAGGGAAATGGTGCCGAATAATGCTTATGTTTTTTCAGCTATTGTTCCTTTTGACGGTTTTTACTATTGGTCAGGTAGCCAAAGTGCCAATGAAATGAGCAAAAAAGATTTAGAAACAGAAATAAATGACTTTTGCCGCAAACCGTTTATGTATCTTTATCGTTTTGATAAAGAAGCCCGAAAACAAGCTGCTGTTGTATTAGAGGATATGGCTTTTTATTATTCAAATTTTTTCCGACACGATTGGGTTTATTTTGAAAATGAGGCGGACAAAAATGAAACAATAGCACTGTTTAATCAATATTTATCAGAGCGAAAGTCGAATTTAATTCCGAAAGTTAAAAAGTTTAAAGCGGTAAACAAACAGAACATACCTACAAGCCATGAGAATTGTCATCTCTATTTCTGTCCCGGTTACGGTACTGAAGTTATAGATGAAATGAGCAATTTTCTTTCGGGTTTGGCTAAAAAAGGCAATGATTTGACCGATTTAGAAAAATTAGAGATATCCCAAACTGTCCTCAATAAAAAAATTTCTCCGGAATTTATCTTGCGGGCAGTCAAAGAATTCGGTAACGAGTCAATCGCTCGTGTATTTTTGATAGACATAGCGGCAACGCCCAATTATCTGTCTTTTTTGCTCCGAAAATACAAAGGAAATCATTACGGCGTGCGATATCCGAATTTCATCAGACCGAAGCAAAACCTGATTTAGCAGAACACTTTTTTTTAACTATTCTTTTTTGAGTGATAGAATCGTATTAAATGAAGGGCAAATTCCAATTTGCTTGCACGATTTTGAAAAATCATACTTCTAAAAAAGCACGACATTATCACCCGAAAGAGAAAAAAATGATTATCAATCCACCTTTTAAAGCCGAAACATTATGAAAAACGTTTTTGATTCAATGAGATTTAAGACCTCAGACCCGCAAGTAGAAAAAGTGATGTATAGTCAAAGTATCGAATTGTTAAAACTCATTACCGCATTAGAGAAGCAATTCAAAACTGATGTTTTTAGTTTCCTTAACAAGCAAATGAGGTATGAATATGCACTGATAATTTTAGAATTTGCAGAAGATTTACATAAGGACGCAAAATTTTGGAGTGTTGTTGAAGAACATAATATTGCTCTTTTTGATACCCCATTGCCTTTTTTCCTAAAAGCAGGCGAGCGAATAAAATCCGTTTTTGATGTCAATCGTTTTAAATTTTTTTTATACAATATGCAAATGTATCCGTATCAAATTTCGACTTATTCGCCGAATAATCCTGATTTAGATTTATTTGCAAGAAAAATCGCCGAATTTTGTGAGAATTTTTTCAAAACTGTTCCCTTAAATACTCTCCTCAGAAGTATAGAGGATTTATCCGAAGTGAATTACTTTGATATTCAATTTAACTTGAAGATATTATCGGGAAATTTGTATCTATTCAGAGGCTTATTTTCCCGCATGAATGAGGAAAATATTAATGATAAAAAAGCTGATTTCTCCTTGCTTTCTGAACAATATGTTTTTGAAAAAACTACAACTTGGTCGGGATTAGGGGTGATTGATGTTTTTTTATCAAAAAATAAATTGACAGAAAATTTGCAAAAAGATGTTCGTTCTTGGAATAAAAGAATAACATCTTATTTTGTCGTGAAATCATTCCAAAATGATTTAATCATCTTTCAAAATCTTCTCAACAATGAAGAATACAGCGTTTTAAAGTCGTGTTTTGAGTACAATTTTCAAAAAGATGATTTGATTTATGGGCAAATTGCTCCCTTTGACGGTTATTATTATTTTACGCACTCTCCCGAATTTGTTGACGAGAATGACAATAATAAGATTGCGGAAATTGTTAATGTGTTTGCGGAGGAAAACATCGAATTAAATTTACGGAGCAATAAAACTAAATTACAGACCATATATGATGAACTAAAGCAAGCAAATGTTCGTTTCGTCGAATTTTTTCAAAATGATTGGATTTATGTCGACAATTTTACTGATTTAAATCAGATAGAAAAACAGTTTGGTGATTATTTAGCGGATAATAAAAATGTTTACTCGGAGGAAGACAAACTTTTCGAAGAAACTAATTCTTCCGATAATTCCAAACTTGACGATACAATATGTGTTTTTTTCAACCCTCACTTCGGGCTTGAAGCATTAACGAATTTTGATTTATTTAAGTCAGGAATGGAAAAAAAAGGCAAAAATTTAACAAATGACGAAACACTGAACATTCTCAGTGTGATTGCCATGGGCTCAATCAGCCCTGAATTTATCTTGCGTGCGGTCAAAGAATTCGGCGACGAGTCAATCGCTCGTGTATTTTCGATAAATAAAGAAGAAACGCCCGATTATCTGCCTTTTTTGTTACGAAAATTCAAAGGAAATCATTTCAAAGAGCGATATCCTAATTACAGGTAGAGCGTTTTTTTAATATTCAAAAAAAAATCATCGTTCGGACTTCGAAACGATGATTTTTTTATCTTCGATTAAACTTTTTTATTTGAAAAACGTCTAATAAAAAAAACACAAACTAAGATGGAAAAAATTTTTGTTTTAACGCTCCTTTTATTTTCTGCCGCCTCATTTAATTTTTCGCTCTCGGCGCAATCTGCGGAAAAAGACAGCACGGGTTTGGACGGCGATAATTTCAGTTTGGAAACCGCCCTTGCCGTTTTCAAAAAGTCAAATTCTATCGAAGAATTTGAAAAATTGCTCAACACGGAAAGCGAACACGTCAATAATCTCGACCTGAATGAGGACGGAGAAACGGACTATATTCGCGTTACGGACAAAGTCGACGGCGATAATCACGCACTTATTTTGCAAGCCGTTATTTCTGAAAAAGAAAGCCAAGACGTTGCCGTTATCGGTGTTGAAAAAAAGGGCAACGAAGAAGCCTATTTGCAAATTATCGGCGATGAAGATTTGTACGGAAAAGATTTTATTTTTGAGCCGCAGGAAGAAAAAGCATCGGGAAAAGGCGGACCTTTTGTTTCCGATGTTCAGCGTGTTTGGGTGAATGTTTGGTTTTGGTCGCCGATTCGATTTATTTTCGCACCTGCCTATCGCCCTTGGGTTTCGCCTTGGCGTTTTCGCGCCTATCCGCCGTTTTTTCGCCCTTGGCGACCGCTCGGTTGGCGTTCTTTTTACGGTTATCGCGCCCCGCATCGCGTCGGATTTTTTCGCGCACCGCATCTTCGCGTTACAAAAGTGCATAAATTTTACCGACCCGGGCGTACAAGAGCGACCGTGATTAACACTCGCAGGCACACGGTGGTCAAAAAAGGCGGTCATGTGCGCGTACATCACAAGCATCGCGGGGGCAGAAGACGATAAATTTTCTCATTTTTTCTCAAAAATTTGTTTGATACAGTTTTTTTGTATTAACTTTGCGGTTCTTGAATGAAAAAAAAGAAATTATGTTTGCGACTCTTATCATTGTTTTAAGCATTGTGATTGCGGTGTTACTTGTTTTGGTGATTCTTCCGCAAAATCCTAAAGGCGGCGGCTTGTCTCCTCAAATGGGCGGTGTTGCGCAAGTGGCGGGCACACAAAAAACGACCGACATTTTGGAAAAAATCACTTGGGGTATGGCGGCTTCGATTTTGATTTTGTCAATTTTGGCAAATGTCGTTATTCGTTCCGAAGGTACAAAACAAGGCGGTTTTTCAAGCCCGAACGAAGAAGCGGCAAAAGGTAAATCCGTCGGTGATGTTACGCCTACACAAGGCGAAACAGGCACAGGTACAAGTACGGGTACGGAAACTCCGAAAACTGAGGAAACACCCAAAGTTGAGGAAACTCCGAAAACCGACGCACCCGCAGAAGGCAAATAATTTGGTAAAAATTGTTTCCGCGTAGCAGTACAATGGACTTCAGTCCGTTAAATTCATTTTGAGTAACGGACTTCAGTCCGTAATCCTTTTTGAGTAACAGACTGAAGTCCGTTAATTCCATTTTGAGTAACGGACTGAAGTCCGATGTACACTTTTAGGCAAATAATTTTAAACATAAAAAAGCCGTCATTTTTTTCAAAATAACGGCTTTTTTTTATGCCAACATTTTTTTCAAAATTCTTTGCGCAGCCACCGCAATGACCGTTCCGGGTCCGAATACTTCCGCAACTCCTGCCTGATACAGAAAATCGTAATCTTTCGGCGGAATTACGCCGCCCGCAACGACCAAAATATCCTCTCGCCCTAATTTTTTCAATTCTTCAATCAACTGCGGAACGAGCGTTTTATGCCCTGCGGCAAGGGAAGAAACGCCGACAATATGCACGTCGTTTTCCGCTGCTTGTCTCGCTGCGTCCGCCGGCGTTTGGAAAAGAGAACCTATGTCCACGTCAAAGCCCAAGTCCGCAAAACTTGTCGCAATCACCTTTGCGCCCCTGTCGTGCCCGTCCTGTCCCATTTTCGCAATCATAATACGCGGTCTGCGTCCGTCTGCTTCTGCAAATTCATCTGAAAGTTTTTTGGCAAGGATAAAATCCTCATTTTTAGCGATTTCTCCCGAATAAACCCCCGAAACGGTTCTTGTTTGTGCCTTAAAACGACCAAAAGATTTTTCCATAGCAAAAGAAATTTCGCCGAGCGTAGCCCGCGCCCGCGCCGCAATGACGGCTAATTCGAGCAAATTGCCCGTTTCTTTATCACAAGCATTTTCAATATTTTTTAATGCTTCATTGACTGCTTTTGTATCGCGTTCATTTTTGAGTTTTTTCAAACCCTCAATTTGTTTTTGCCGGACAAGCGTATTGTCCACTTCCAAAAGCTCAATTTCTGTTTTTTCATCGGAAAGGTACTTATTTACACCGACAATAACGTCTTTTCCGGCATCAATTCGCGCTTGTTTTCTTGCGGCAGCCTCTTCAATGCGCAATTTCGGCAATCCGGATTCGATTGCTTTTGCCATTCCGCCCAAATTTTCAATTTCCAAAATTTGCGCCCAAGCTCTTTCCGTGAGCATGTGAGTCAAATATTCGAGGTAATATGAGCCGCCGAAAGGGTCAATCGCACGGCAAATATTGGTGTTTTTTTGGATAAAAATTTGCGTATTTCTTGCAATCCGCGCCGAAAAATCTGTCGGTAAAGCAATCGCCTCGTCGAGCGCGTTGGTGTGCAGCGATTGCGTATGCCCGAGCGCGGCTGCCATCGCCTCTATACATGTGCGCGTAACGTTGTTGAAAGGGTCTTGCTCCGTGAGCGACCAACCGGAGGTTTGACAATGCGTGCGCAAAGCCATTGATTTTTCATCTTTCGGCAAAAAGGTATTAACCATTTTTGCCCACAAAATTCTGCCTGCACGCATTTTGGCAATTTCCATAAAAAAATTCATGCCGACACCCCAAAAAAATGACAGACGCGGCGCAAAATCATCAATGCTCAAACCTGATTTAAGCCCGGCGCGAATGTATTCAATTCCGTCGGAAATCGTGTAAGCAAGTTCAATGTCGTTCGGCGCGCCGGCTTCTTGAATATGGTAGCCGCTGATACTGATGCTGTTAAATTTCGGCATTTTGGAGGCGGTATATTTAAAAATATCGCCGATAATGCGCATACTCGCAGCGGGCGGGTATATATAGGTGTTGCGCACCATAAATTCTTTCAAAATGTCATTTTGAATAGTACCGGACAGTTTTTCGGGCGAAACGCCTTGCTCTTCGGCAGCTACAATATAAAATGCCATAATGGGAAGCACCGCGCCGTTCATTGTCATGGAAACTGACATTTCATCGAGGGGAATACCGTCGAAAAGAACTTTCATGTCCTCAACGGAATCAATGGCAACGCCTGCTTTTCCGACATCGCCGAGCACTCGTTCGTGGTCAGAATCGTAGCCGCGATGCGTTGCGAGGTCGAAGGCGACGGAAAGTCCCTTTTGACCTGCGGCAAGATTGCGGCGATAAAAAGCGTTTGACTCTTCCGCCGTGCTGAAGCCTGCATATTGACGAATTGTCCAAGGGCGCACGGTGTACATTGTGCTGTACGGACCGCGCAAATAAGGCGGAATCCCTGCGCCGAATCCCAAATGTTTTGCGTCTTTGAGGTCTTCGGGGGTATAAAAGCCTTTGAGATTGATTTTTTCGGCGGTCGAAAGTAAGGTTTGTTCTTTCGGTGAAGGCGGAACAAAATCTTTCATCAATTCCTCATAGCTTATTTTAGAAAAATCGGTCATGCCGTTTTTTTTTAGTTGTATACTATAGGCTACGCTCTGCCGATTTTCTCCCTCCTAATGACTTCAAGCCACTTAGGGGGTGGGGAAAATCGGCGGAACAAATTTCTCATCGTTCAATGACCAAATCTTTATCTTTTAAACCGAGTTCTTCCAAAACGTACTCGGTAAAATCGTAAGTCGGGTCGAGGTAAACAAAATGCAAATCGCGCGAGCGGTCAATAATGATGTTCAATTTGTGTTTTTTGGCAACAATTTGTGCTGCTTTAAAAACTCGCTCTTGAATTGGGCGTGTGAGTTCTTGCCTTTTCCTGAAAAATTTGCCGTCGAAACCAAAAAGTTCGGTTTGTTGTTCGAGCAGTGATTTTTCGGCGCGGGCAATTTCATCTTCTTTTTCGCGTCGCATTTTATCGGGCAAAAGGAGTTTTTCACTTTCGAAGCGAAACTTTGCATCGCGAAGGTTTTCGCGCTTTTTGGTGATTTCTGTTTCCCAATTTTTTGATAATTGTTCGAGGTCTCTTTGCACTTGCGCATATTCGGGTAAGCGAGAAAGAATTGAATCTAAATCAATGTAGCCAATTCTTTGCCCGTGAGAATAGTTCGGCAGTGTAAAAAGAAAAATTATCAGTCCAAAGATAAAAGAGTTTTTCATTATTTTTTATTGAAAATTTTTTGTAAAACCAAACGAACACTCCGCCGTTGTTTGTGTCCGCACAAACGACCCGAGCGACAGCAGTGAAATTTTTATGTATCCCGCAAAACTTCGGTAAAAAGCGTGTTTTTGAAAATTGTGTCTTCAAAAAAACAACTTGCCTAAAAAACTTTTTTTTGGCAATAAAACCGCAAAAGTACATGCTGAAAATCAAATTTGTGTAAAAATTGAGGTAATTTTTCTGTCGTTATTGCTGTCTTTTCGCCCTCGTTTGGGA
>JBPOJO010000359.1:0-1996 GCA_052033485.1 Bacteroidota bacterium
CATTATTTTGCCCTGATTGAAGCGGAGCGTTATATGCTTGAAAATCAAGCGTTCAGAGCGATTGAAATGTATCATGAGGCGGTAGAAAATGCGGCGAACGGCAAGTTTAAAATGGTTGAAATTTTGGCAAATGAGCGTTTGGCGGAGTTTTGGTTCAAAAAAAATAAAAAGGATTACGGGCGAAAACATTTGCAAAAAGCCTATTTTCATACTTCTATTTGGGGCGCAAATGTCAAAAAAATGTGGTTTGAAGCGCATTACGACAATGCCGACCTTTTTGAAACCAACTTGCTCAATTTAGGCACTATCGGGCATTCTACCTTGCATCACACACATCACGCGCAAACCATCACTGTCGGCAATAGGGTTTCTTTGGACATTAATTCGATTTTGAAAGCCTACCAAACCCTCTCCGAAGAGGTCAATTTGGGCAAATTAGTTGAAAAAATGCTCCGAATAATCATTGAAAATGCAGGCGCGCAAACGGGCGTTTTGTTGGAAAATTTTAATGATGAATATTTTGTACAAGCCGTAGGAGATGATTTTTCGGTGCAAAAAACCGAAAAATTTGCGCTTGCCGGCGATTTTGAGGGCTGTCCGAAATCCTTAATTTATTTTGTCGGGCGCAGTAAGCAGTTCTTTTTATCGGATAATATTTCGGGAGATGAGCGTTTTGCGAAAGATTTTTACATCAAAAAAAATCAAACAAAATCCGTTATTTGTTTTCCCGTTTTGAAAAAAGATGAAATCAGCCATATTTTTTACCTCGAAAACAACATCAGTGAGGGTGCTTTTAATGAAAATAATTTAAAAATTCTTAAAGCTCTCGCCTCGCAAATCACGATTTCGCTCGAAAACGCCGTTTTGTACGAAAGTTTGGAGCAAAAAGTGGAGCAGCGCACGGTCATGTTGCAAAAAGCTTTGGAAGAAGTGGAGGTGAAAAACACGAACATCATGTACAGTATTCGATATGCGCAACGCATTCAGGCGGCACTTTTGGTCAGTTTGAAAGTTTTGAACGAAAATTTTGCGGACAGTTTTATCATTTACAAACCGCGCGATGTCGTTTCCGGCGATTTTTATTGGTTTGCCAAACACCAAGAAAAAATTTTTCTTGCCGCGATTGATTGCACGGGACACGGCGTTCCGGGTGCGTTTATGTCGCTCATTAGCTATAATATTTTGCAATCCGTTGTGTTGATTCACGGTGAAAAAGACACCGACATTATTCTTAAAAAGCTGAATGAGAACCTGATAGCAATGCTTCGGCAAAAAGAAACCGGCAATACGGACGGCATGGACATTGCTTTGATTTCACTCGAAAACTTGGGCGACGGAAGTGTTAAAAAAGTGTCGTTTTCGGGTGCAAAACGCAATTTTTGGTTTTATGATGCCGAAGTTGAGCATTTGACGGAAATTGGCGGCGACAGAAAAAATATCGGCGGCGGCTACAATATCGAAAATAATTTTACAAAGCACGATTTTGTCATTTCTCAAAATTCTGTTCTTTTCCTCTTTACGGACGGCTTTATTGACCAAAGCGATGCAAAATCGGTTCGTTTCGGCACAAAAAAATTTCGCGAAATCATTACGGAAAATGTTCGATTGCCGCTTGATGAAATGAAAACGAACCTTGAAAATGCTTTAAAATTGCACCAAGGAAAAGTGGCGCAAAGAGACGACATTTTGCTCATCGGCGTGAAAATTTAGAAAAAAAATTGTTTTTTTTTCAAACATATTTGACATTTCTCAAAATGTCAAGTATGTTTGTTTTTTTTATTCGCAAGCAAAAAGCTCGCGGTACACAAGGTACTGTCTGCATCTTGCCGGCGATTTTTGAAATGCACAATTTACGTTTTCGTACTCCGAAAAAACAATTTTTAAATTCCTGAGTTTTACACGTTAATGTCTTTTTTTTAACAGTTTGTAGTATAAAAAAATGTAACTGTTTAACCGATTTGTTAAAAATTGTACCCCGAGCTTTAGCTTGCGCCCT
>JBPOJO010000280.1:0-1661 GCA_052033485.1 Bacteroidota bacterium
TGTGGAAAAAAAGCCTTTGATTTTTATATCATAAAAAGCCTCTCTTTGTGCTTCGCTCATGTGCGGAAAATGCGTTTGGGTTTGCTCAATGCACCAATTTTTAACTTTAGAATTTTCTTCCCACGCCTTTTCTTTTTTGCCGATTTGCCAATGAATTTTGGCTAAATGAAGCAAAGTTTCGTTGAAATCAGGGTGGTTCTCGCCCAGCATTTCTTTTCTGACAGACAGACTTTGCTCGCAGAAATCTTCAGCAGTTTTGAAATTGCCAATTCTGCTATTGATTTCGCCCAAGTTGTACAAAGAAGTTGTAAAATCAGGGTGTTTTTCGCCCAAAACTTCCCTGCGAGTAGCCAAACTTTTTTTAGCAAATTCCTCCGCCGCCGCGTATCTATCCATTCTCAAATACAATCCAATCAGGTTATCAAGATAAGAAAGGTAGTCAGGATGTTTTTCGCCGATGATTTCTTTGCTTAATTTTAGATTTTCTCTGCAAAGTTGTTCTGCGAGGGTGTAATCATGCGTTTCAATATAAAAACTCGTTAAGTTTCCGAGTGCAGAGGCGTAGCTCGGGTGTTTTACGCCCAAAACCTCTTTTCTGATGGATAAACATTCCTTGCCGAGTTGCACAGCGGCGGAATAATGACCCATGTCGCTTTAAAATACCGCAAGATTATTGAGAGAAGCGGCATAATCGGGGTGCTTTTCTCCAAAAATTTCTTTACGTAAGTTCATACTTTCTTTGTAAAGCGGCTCTGCCTCAGTATATCTGCCTGTTCTGTAAAAAAAAACTGCTAAATTATTAAGAGAATTTGCGTAGTCGTGATGTTTTTCCCCTAAAAGTTCTCGTCTTAATTGCAGACTTTTTTTGTAATATTCTTCGGCAGCGGGGAAATTAGCCATGTCCAAGTACAAAAAGCCTAAATTATTGAGATAAGAGGCATAATCAGGGTGTTTTTCGCCCAAATTTACTTTGCTCAAAGCTAAACATTTTATGTAAAGCGGTTCGGCTGCTAAATAATTCCCCATGGCTCTGTATAAAGCTCCTAAATTATTTAATGCGGCACTGTACTTCGGATGTTTTTCACCCAATACTTCTTTTTGAATTTTTATACCTTCAAGATAGTACGTTTCGGAAGCGGAATAATTTCCAATTCTTTTCAATAAAACAGCCAAATTTATGAGCGTTGCCGCATAATCGGCATTGTTTGTGCCTAAAATTTCCTTTCTTAAAGCGGCGGCATCTTTTAGAAAAGCCAAGGATTTTTCAGCATTATTACCTGTCAAGGATTGCATATAAAAATTCCCCGCATCATGTAATGCCTGAGCGTAAATGGCAGTTTTTTCACCAAATTCCTTACACAAATTAAGGGTTTCGGAAATATAAGCCTCCGTTTCGGCTTTCGGGCTGACGTATGTCATGCACCACCCTAAGCTGCTGCGAATTTTTAGAAAGTCTTCATTTTTTTTGCCGACTTCTTTTTCGGCGAGTAAAAGGGCATTTTGATACAAAGGAAGGGCGTTTTTATAATTCTTAATTTTCATTAAAGAATCCGCTGTTTGAAAATCAGTTTTCCATGAGTGCGCCGCGCGCGAGGCGCATATCGCGAAAAAAAGGAAAAATATGAGAAATATCGGCTTCATGGGCGTGTAATTTTTTGATT
>JBPOJO010000766.1:0-1835 GCA_052033485.1 Bacteroidota bacterium
CTTTGCATCGCTTTTGAAACACAAAGCATTTATTCACACTAAAACTTTGAAAATATTATGAACAAATTAGCTGTTCTTTTCTTGGGCGTTGCCCTTTTCGCTTTTGCTTCATGCGGTGCTAAAAAAACTGAAGAAGCTACGACTGAGACTACTACTCAGGAGCAAACTACTACCACAACAACAGAGCCTGTTGCTACTGAGCAAACTGCTCCTGCTGATTCTACAGCTTCTAAACCTGCTGAAGAACAAAAATAGTAGTTTTCGTCAATTTGATTCGAAAATATTTTTTTTTATAAAAAAACCTCTCTTGCAAAAGAGAGGTTTTCTTTTTGAATAACTGTTTAGCTTACTCAAATCCTTAACTTAACAGCATTGCGCTGAAGCCAAAAACACGCGAATTGGCACTTTTATTGTATGTAATTTAACATGAAAAATCACATGCCCACATGAAAGCAATATTCCCATTATTTTTCCTTTTTTTCGCGATATGCGCCTCGCTCTCGGCGCAATCATGGAAAGCTGATTTTCAAGCAGCCGATTCGTTGATGAAAATTAAGAATTATAAAAATGCCCTTCCTTTGTATCAAAATGCCCTTTTGCTCGCCGAAAAAGAAGTCGGCAAAAAAAATGAAGACTTTCTAAAAATTCGCAACGGCTTAGGCAGAAGCATGATTTTTGTCAACCCGAAGGAGGAAACAGAAACTTTTCTTATTGAAACTATCAATCTGTGTAAGGATGTTGGTGAAAAAACAGCTGTTTACGCACAGGCACTGCAAAACGCAGGAACATTTTATTTGCCGATGTTGAGAGGCAATGATGTCGCAAAATCTGAACCTTTTTTAAAAGAGGCTTACGCGTTGCAAAAGAATATCTTAGGCGCAAATCTACAAGATTATGCAATGACGCTGAATAGTTTGATAAATTTATACATGGCGACAAACAATTTTCTCACGGCAGAGCCGTATTGCAATGAGAATATTACAGTACGAAAGGAAATTTTCGGCGCAAAACACCCTGAGTATGCGACCGCACTTAATAATGCAGCTATTTTATATTTGAACTTGGGTAATTATTCTGTTGCCGAGCCTTTGTATAAAGAGAGTTTATCTTTGCGTAAGGAAATTTTTGGCGAAAAACACCCTGAAGTTGCAAGCTCTCTCAATAACTTAGCAATTTTATATTTCAGAATGGGTAATTACGCCGCTGCAGAACCTTTATACAAAGAAAGTTTATCTTTGCGCAAGGAAATTTTTGGTGAAAAACACCCTGATGTTGCCTCAACACTCAATAACATCGCCAATTTGTATTTTTTTACAGGCGATTACCCCGCTGCCGAAAAGTTCTACAAAGAGTGTATCATAATGCGAAAAGAACTTTTAGGCGAAAAACACCCCTTATACATTTCTTTGCTGAATAACTTAGCGGCATTATACATTACAATCGGCAAATATTTTGCCGCCGAGCAATTATATATTGAAAATCTACGCATACAAAAAGCAATTTTAGGCGAAAAACACCCTGATATACTTGTTGTATTGAACAATATAGCCGGACTATACACAAATACGGAAAATTATACCGATGCCGAAAAATTTTGCAAAGAGAGCTTAACTTTACAAAAAGAATTTTTGAGTGAAAAACACCCTGATTTTAATGCATCTTTGTATAATTTAGCCAAAATTCATTGGCAAATCGGCAAAAAAGAAACGGCGTGGGAAGAAAATTCTAAAGTTAAAAATTGGTGCATTGAGCAAACCCAAACGCATTTTCCGCACATGAGCGAAGCACAAAGAGAGGCTTTTTATGATATAAAAATCAAAGGCTTTTTTTCCACA
>JBPOJO010000023.1:0-5868 GCA_052033485.1 Bacteroidota bacterium
GCGAAAACCTTAAATACATCTACTTTTTTAAGCCGATGTAATTTATTGTAAGTTTTGTGCAAACAAAATGCAACATCATCAGCTTTTTTAACGTTAATTGTAAAATTAAATTTTTGAACATGAAAAATGTACAGTGGATTTTATTCATTTTTTTGCTTGTCTTTGTTGCCGGCTGCGGTAAAAAAAGTGAGACAACACCTTCGAAAACTGCAATGATTTCCAAAAATTGGAAAATGCAAAAATTAACCGGTGAATCAGGCGGTGCTAACATCGTTTTTTACGAGCGCGGAAAAACCGGAAATATGGAAAATTACGACAGTTTTTCGATTTATTTTGTTAGTAACGGAACTTTTACGGGCAAAGATGAAAACGGAGAGATGCTTGCGGGTACTTGGAAATTTACCGAAAATGAAACCAAACTCAGCCTTACTTTTCCCGGTGAAGAGGGCGAAATTCTTTTTTCCGTTCAAAGTTTGAGCAGTAATAATTTAGACCTTTTTATGACTCAAAAAGACGAAGAAACCGGCAAAGATGTGAAAATAACATATTTTTTTACGCCCTTGTAGTCCGATTTTTCAGTTGATAATCACCGCCGCAGCCGCTCAGAGGAGTCGGCGCGGCGTTTTTTTTTACTTGTCAAAAATAACTTCTATGCAAGAAAATACACATACGAACTTGCTCTCAGAGGTGCAAAATTTTGATATTTTGTATCCCTTCATAACAGCGACACTTTTTTGGGGATTTGCGATTTTAAACCTAATTTATGCCGTTTTGTTGTTTAAAAAAAAGAAGAAAAAGAACGATGATAACAAACGAAACAGCGATAAAAAAGTAACAACGGGAGTTGTAATCCTTTACGCACTGATAACGGCTTTGCCTTTTTTGGGCATGGGTTTTACGGCTTTTTTTTTATTTAAAACATTGATAATCAAAATAATACGTTTATTAGTTTTCAGTATTGCTTTAATTTGGATTTGGAAAAAATTAAATAAGTTGATGCTCAACGAATTATCGGAAGAAAGTTTTGCTTACGGCGGTGCATTTGCCCTTATTTTAGGCGTTATGCTGACGGCGGCAGGTTTCGGCGCAGCCGAAATTGTTTTTAGACTTTTAGATTATTTTTTGTAATCTAAAAAGTAATGTAACGTAGCCTTAGGCTGCGAAAATGCCTGTTTTTGTGTTATTTTCAAAAAAATACCCTAAAAGGCGTTTACATTACGATTGCGGTACACGGACGCAAGCAAGATGCTTGCGGTACACTTTATGATGCTTTTTTTTCAAAAAAAGACTTAATTTTTCCGATAATCCCCCTGTGTTTTTCCTCTTCAACCTCTTGAAAATGATTGAAAGGAATAAAAACGCTGAACGTTGTCCCTTTCCCGGGTTCGCTTCTCGCCGAAATATTGCCGCCGTGAACCTCAACAATCGTTTTGACATAGCTCAATCCTAAGCCGAAGCCCTTAACGTCATGTACGTTTCCGGTCGGGACACGATAAAATTTATCAAAAATTCTCTGCAAATCTGTCTTTGAAATGCCTAAACCCTTGTCGGAAATATTCACGCGAACGCCTTTTTTGAGACTTTCCGTGCTGACCGTAATTTCGGGATTTGCCGGCGAATATTTATTCGCATTGTCCAAAAGATTAATGATAACATTTGTTAAATGCAGTTCGTCTCCGAAAACAACGGCATTTTCGGCTTTAAATTCTTCAAAAATTAAACCGTTGCGATTTTCAACCTGAATCGCAACATTTGAAATCGCATTGTCAATAACTTCGTGCATATTCAGTTCTTGAACATTCAACTTCACGTCTCCTCGCTCTGATTTCGCGGTTTGTAAGACTTTTTCGACCTGTTTGCTCAGTCGCGCACACTCGTCTTTGATGATTCTCATGTAGCGTTGCGATTGTTTTTGCGGCATTTCGGGGTCTTGAATAACATCGCAAGCGAGGGAAATCGTCGCAATCGGGGTTTTAAATTCGTGCGTCATGTTGTTGATGAAATCGTAAGTAACTTCCGATATTTTTTTCTGACGCAAAATCGTGAAAACCGCCGTCGCAAAACTAAAAATAATGACGAGAATGAACAAAACAGAGCAAGCCAAGACAATCCAAATTTGTTTGACAAGGTATTCTTGCTCGTTCGGTAAAAAGAGATAAAGGTAGCTTTCTGTATCAGAAAAGTCGTTTTGAAACAATGGAATGTGAAAATTAGACTGCAAAAGTTTCTTTTTATCGCGAATGTCATCGGCAAACAAGAGCGCGCTTTTTTTCTTATCCAAAACGGCAAACTTGTACTTTATTTCAATCCCGCGATTTTGCAACTCCTTTTTAATGAGCGAATCTAACAAGTTTTTGCTCAATCTTTGCTCAATCGGACGCAAGGATAAGCGCATTTTTTTTTGCAAAAAATGAAACTGCCGGTTATATTGTTCGATAAATTCCTTCGATTTATTTTCGACGGCGTTCTGCTTGTCAATTTTAGGGCTTTCGGCTTTTAACTTAATGTTTCCTAAATTATCCAATTCAAAAGCAAACGGAAATTCGGGTAAACTGTCGGGCGAATAAGGTGCGGGAACGGCGTTGAGGTATTTATTATTTGCCGCATTGTTGATATCGAGTGAGTTTTTGACAAGCTCAAAGGTTTCGAGGCGCGTCGAAACCGCATCGAGCACCTGCTGAATCCCTTGCCGAAACTGTTTTCTGTTTTCGTCAATGGCATTTCGAATCCAATAAAATTGAATACCGATAAGCCCGAGCAGCGAAAAAGTCATTAAAAAAATTAAAAAATATAATTTTGTGTGCGTTTTTGATTTTGTTGCCATCATTGTAAAGCATTTACGATAGTTTTCACATTTTTTTGCATCATGCCGATATACGTGCCTTCGGGACTGCCTGCGTCGCCGAGTGCGTCCGTGTAAAGCTCGCCTCCGATGTTGAGGGGGTGATTTTTAGCCGCGCAACTCTCCGTCAGCGTTTCTCTGAACGCTTTTTGGGCGACGGTAGTTTCGACAAAAACCGCTTTAACCTTTTTTTCGACAATAAAATTGCTTAAATCCGCCACATCTTTTAAACCCGCTTCGGACAAAGTAGACACGCCCATCAATGCCTTAACCTCAATCGAATAAGCCTTTCCGAAATAAGAAAAAGCGTCGTGTGTAGTGATGAGAATGCGGTTTTCGGGTGGAATTTTAGCTGTTTCGCTGCGAATTTCACTGTCAAGTTCGTCCAATTTTTGCAAAAAAGTTTGCGAATTTTTGCGAAAAAACGCTTCATTTTTAGGCGCAAATTTAGCCAATTCATCGCCGGCAAATGCTACGGATTTTTGCCAAAGTTTTACGTCGAACCAAATGTGCGGGTCAAAGGTTTTTTCATCAATTCGGCGCAATTCATTTTCGGGTAAAGCCTCAGAAAAGGCGATAGTTTTTTGATTTTTTTTCAATTTTTCAAAAACATCTGTCATTTTTCCTTCCAAGTGCAACCCGTTGTAGAAAATAATATCCGCCGATTGCAGTTTTTCCAAGTCATTTTGAGTAGCTTTATACAAGTGCGGGTCAACGCCTGCGCCCATGAGGACAATCACCTCGGCTGAATCGCCGGCAATATTTTTCAGCGCGTCCGCAATCATGCTTGTTGAGCAAACAATTTTGAGTTTTCCGCCGGTATTTTTATCATTTTTATCCTGACAAGCAAGAAGAAAAAAAATATTTAAAACGGTGATAATCAGTAGTTTGAAACAAAAAGTGTATTTTTTAGAAAATGAATAATTCCCCAATATTTTTCCGGTCATGTTTTTATGATAAGAATTTTTTCACAACAAAAATACAAAAAATATTTTTTTTGTGTAAAAAATTTGGCAATAGGGCAAATGTTCGCGCTAAAAAAAAGTTAAAAAGTAGTCGTTAAGCCTCACAGCGACGTACCTGCATATTTTTTAGCAACTGTGCTTAGACTTTTTTTGACAAGTTTTGCAAAAAAACGGGTGTGAAAATTTGTTAATATTGAACAGCCTGTATTTAATTTCCCGACGTTTTCGTGCTTGCATGAGAAAAAAATTACCCTTAAATTGTCCCGTTGCTTATTCAAACTAAAATGCCGATGCAAACAAACTTAAATTTTGACGGGAAAAATTACGCGCTTAATTGGGAGATTTTTTTCGACCTTTCGCTGCCGCTCAAAGAAAATGCCGAAAATCCAAACTGTTATTACGCCGATGAGCCTAAATTTGAGGTAATTCGTTTTGGTGAAAGTTTTATCGGGAGCGTTCGCGAGGGCGGAAGTTGCAATTATGTGCGCGTAAGCCTAACGCCGCACGGCAACGGAACGCATACGGAGTGCTACGGTCATGTTTCGACAGACAATTTCAGCATCAATGAAGCCTTAACAAAACACCATTTTTCCGCACTTTTGCTGAGTGTGCAGCCCCAAAAATTAACAAATCCTCCGCGTTTTTCCTTTTATGACGAAAATGATTTGCTCATAAGTTTGGAAGATTTGTCGCCTTTATTGCAATTCCCGCCAACGGAAGCACTCATTATCAGGACTTTACCCAATCAAGAAGCCAAAAAAACGGCACATTATTCCGGTAAAAATCCTCCTTATTTCGCGCCGGAAGTCGGCACTTTTTTGCGAGAGAGAGGAATTTTACATTTTTTGTGCGATTTGCCCTCTGTTGACCGCGAAAGTGACGGAGGAGCTTTGGCTTTTCATAAAAATTTTTGGCATTATCCCGAAGCCGTCCGAAAGGAAGCAAGCATTACGGAGTTGATTTTCGTGCCCGACAACGTACCGGACGGTTTGTATTTGCTCAATCTTCAAACCCCGCCTCTGCAAATTGATGCCGTTCCGTCGCGCCCGGTTATTTTTCCTTTGAAAGAAGTTGTTTGAAAAATCGCTGCTTTTCAGCCCGCATAAACCGTCGGAACTTCGCAGCGAATAAAACCTGCCAATTCGTCGAAAGACAAGATTTACAGAATTTACGGGATTTTTATCTCAAAAACGACATTTTTATCCTGTTTATCCTGAAACAGGGTATTGTGAGCATCTTGCTCACAAACTTTGCTTTTTAAGAAGCCGGCGATACTCATTTTGCAGCGTATGACTAAAATACAGGCTGTTCAAACGATAAAAATATCGAGTATATTTTTTTTGAACAAGCCCTAATTTAGGCGAGCAGCCACTCTAAGGCACTTTTTTCATCTTCATAATAACGTGTTTGGAAAGAGGTCGTATCTTCTTCCATCGTTTGCTGAATCGAAACTTGCTCAAAAAAACTTTTCGCCAAAAGAATCGCAATTTTTTTGAAACCAATCTCCCAATAAACCTCAAATAAATGCTTATTGACCCATTCTTGTATGTCCGGCGTAATGACAAAGCCAAAATTTATCATATCTCCGAGCACTTTTTTGGGGCGATGTTTTTTTACCAAATCAATAAAACTTTTAAGCTCTTCGAGATATTCCTCCGCCGTCATCGAACCTGTTGTCGCATGAAAAACATAATGAAACAACTCTTTTTCTTTGTCAAAATGAATGACAAAGTACTTTGTTTTGTGTAATTCTGTCATGTTGAAACTGTTGAGTGTTAATTTTAATAAATTACTGCAAAAAAAATGTGTCACAAAGGAATAGCACGCGATACATTATTTTGCAAGCCGGCTAAATAATTACCATATCTCAAGGAAAGTTATTTCTCGAAGAATTTAGGGCAATGTATTTTGCTTTCACGGCAATATTGAAAAAAAAATTAATATATGCAAATAAATTTCCCGCCGAGGGTGTCCGAAAAGTCATTTTTGAAAAATTAAAACCAAATATAATTCTTCGACACCCATTTTGCTAATTTTTAACGGAGCTTTAACAACGTTTTT
>JBPOJO010000311.1:0-6339 GCA_052033485.1 Bacteroidota bacterium
TTCGGGAATATTCGGTCCCGACGTATTGAAGTACCTGCGCATATTTTTTCTTTTTTGCAAAGATAGGAAATTTTTTTAGCAGCGCGAAATACCCTACACAAATCTCAAAAAATGCCGTCTGATTTAAGTTTTTTCTTGTCTTAATCCTTGTTTTCAAACGCAATTAATCTGCTGTTTTTTGCAGCACATAACGAAATTTTTTAAAGAAATTACAGTTTTTCGGGCTGACTTTTTTGTTTTGCCGTATAGCTTTTCATGTAATTCACCAAAGCAGGATAAGCAAAAACCGATGCCAAAATCAGCACACCGCCGATATAAAAACCGGTGTTCATTTTTTCATCTTTTCCGAAAAAAAGTAAAGCCGTTAAAATGCCGTAAATCGGCGATAAATTGCTCACCAATGCCACCACAAAGGGCGGAATTTTTTGCATCACCTCAATAAAAACCGTATAGGCATAAATTGAAAATGTAAACGCCAAAAAAACAATTAATCCCATGTCTTTTGCGGAAGGTGCAAAGTCAAAAGGCGCGTCTAAGATGTAGATATAAATTGGTAAAAAAATTAAACAGGAAGCAAATGAACCGCTCATTTGATAATATGTAACAAAAATTGCCGGATAATTTTTTGAAAAATATGAACTGACCACCGTCAACATTGCCCCGAAAAAAGCCGCAGAAATGCCGAGTGCCATGCCCAAACCGTATTCAAAATCAGAATTGAAAATGATGTAAATACCCATAACAGCGTTAAGACTTGTTAAAAACTGAAAGGGGCGATGTTGTCGCGTGTTTTCAAAATATTGAATCAGCGAAACCCAAAGCGGCGTTGTCGATAAACTGACCAAATAAACGGAGGCAGTTGATGCTTTAACGCACAAAAAGGAAAGTCCCCAAAAACAAAAAACCAATATGCCCGAAGCGGCTAACTTAATTTTGCTTTTTCTTTCCGCCGCAAATTTGATTTTTTTTAACATAAACCATGCCTGCAACAAAACAACCGCCGAGAGCGTCCGAAAAAATAATATTTCGTAAGGATTGAGCGAAATTAAAATCAGAATGATGGGTATCAAACTGTTTAAAAAAATTATGCGGTGAAGTTTGAGGTATGATTGTGAAAAAACCATTGTTTTGTGTTTATAGTTTTGAGTTATCATTGTTGAGACTTGCCGCCGTTACGGTGAAAAGAATCGCCTGCATTAATACGCCGGCTTCGATTCCGAACTCGGAAAAAAACGTTTTTTCGAGAATACCGAAAAATTTCAAAGACGTTATAAAAATGCCGATGATATACACATACGCCCCCGTAACCGCATAGCGCACTTGTGCATAGCCGCGAACACGAGAGAGCATATAGGAAAAAAAAGAGAAAAATGCCGAGATAATGCCGAGAATAATTGCCGACTGAATGCAAATATTGAATGGTAAAACAAGCACCAATGGAATTTGCAAGGCAGCAAAATAGGTCAAAAATTTTAAGAAAAATTTCATTTTCGGGGCGTGTCCTTCAAGCCCCGCAGCATGAAAAGTGTAAAATGACATTGCACCCGCATAAAGAATTAAACTCAACAACATCGAATAATTCGCTAATTGATGCTTTTCGCCCAAAAAATAAACTTGAAAATATCCGTTGAGATTCAGCAAAAAATACAAGGCAAAAAGCAATTTAATTCCCAAAAAAAGGGCAATTTTTTGTCTGAAAAATAAATAAAAACAAATATTCAAGAGTGCAAGCACAAGCACTGCCCCGAAAAGTGTCCCGAGTAATAACTCTTGCAAAAAGCCGTCATAAAAAAAATTGCTTGCCGTACAAAGTTCTACGGGAATCGTCAAACTGCCTTCCGACTTAATTTTGAGGTAATAAGTTGCTCCCCGCTCGTCTTTAGCCTCAATCGGAAAAGCGGCTTGGTGAAAAGGAATAACTCTTTTTCGGAAAGGTTGACAATCGCCTGCCTGCATTTCTTGCCAAAAACCGCCCTCATCTTTGGCATAAAAATTAACACTGTCGAGGACGGGAAACGGAATTTTAAGGATTAATTTATTGGGGTGCGGCGGCACATTGATTTTAAACCAATATTCCGCTTGCGAAAAACCAAAACTGAAATTTGCTTTTCCTGCGGCAAGTTGTTCATTTTCGAAAGTTTTTTTTGAAATTTCTTCTACAGAAAACGGCTTTTCTTCATTTTTCAGAAAAGAAATAAAAAAAGGATTTTCCGCCTTAATTTGTGCGGTACTCGCGAAAAAAGTAAAAAATAATAATATTTTTACGGTTAAAAACTTGTAAAAATACGTTCGGTTTCCCCTCATAATGACTTTATTTTCAACACAAAATTAAAAAAAAATGCCGGCGAATCAAACTTTTATCCGAATTTTAAACTGACATTGCCCGTTTCAATTTTTTATTTTGCTTTTACGACACGCTTTCGGCTGATAAATTCGCACGTACGCTGACATTTTTTGGAAAAATGTCAGTGTTCAAATCGCCCCTTTGAGACGGCAGTAAAAAATGTAATTACTTATTTATCAATGAATTAAAATCATTTTTTTTACATAAATGCTTACTTTTAATTGACGAAATACTTATCCCGAACAGAATGATTTGTTTTTTTCAAAAAAATAGTATTTATTTGCGAAATTTGCGGCAAAACCACCGCTTTTTTGAGCCGTCTGAGAAATTTATAGCCTTTTAATAAGATTTTGCAACATGGAAACAAGCAATATTGTTCAAAAAGAAATTACCGCAACAGGGAACGAACTTTTTCAAAATATCATTTCGCACGCGAAGGAATACGGTTTTGTGTTTCAATCAAGTGAAATTTATGACGGTTTGCAAGCCGTTTATGACTATGGTCAAAACGGGGTCGAACTTAAAAATAACCTCCGTCAGTTGTGGTGGAAAGCAATGACGCAACTCAACGACAACATTGTCGGCATTGATGCGGCGATTTTTATGCACCCGACTACATGGAAAGCATCGGGGCACGTGGACGGTTTTAATGACCCGATGATTGACAATAAGGATTCCAAAAAACGCTATCGCGCGGACATGATTTTGGAAGATAAAGCCGCTGAATATGAAGCGAAAGGCGACAAAAACAAGGCAGACGCGCTTTTGAGCCGCATGAATCAACTTCTCGAAACAAACGATTTGGCAGGCGTTCGCGATTTGATTGTCGAAGAAAAAATTACTTGCCCGATTTCAGGCACTTCAAATTGGACTGATGTAAGGCAATTTAATCTCATGTTTTCTACGCAAATCGGCGCGGTTGCGGAAGAGGCGACAACGGTTTATTTGCGTCCCGAAACGGCACAGGGCATTTTTGTCAATTTTTTGAATGTGCAAAAAACCGGCAGAATGAAAATTCCGTTCGGCATCGCACAAACCGGCAAAGCCTTTAGAAATGAGGTGATTGCGCGGCAATTCATCATGCGTATGCGCGAGTTTGAGCAAATGGAAATGCAATTTTTTGTCCGTCCCGGCACTCAAAAAGAATGGTTTGAACATTGGAAAGAAAAACGTTTGGCATGGCACAAAGCATTGGGCACTTCTCCCGAAAATTTGCGTTTTCACGTGCATGAAAAATTGGCACATTATGCCGATGCTGCGGAAGATATTGAGTTTAAATTCCCGATTGGTTGGAAAGAAGTGGAGGGAATTCACTCGCGCACGGATTACGATTTGAGGCGACATGAGGAATTTTCAAAGAAAAAATTGCGCTACCAAGACACCGAAATCAACCAAAGTTATATCCCTTTTGTGATAGAAACCTCCGTCGGTTTAGACCGGCTTTTCTTAATTACATTGGCAACGGCTTTCAAAGAAATTTCCGTAGAAGAAGAGGGCAAAGAAGCCAAAAAACGAACTTTGTTGTCCTTTCACCCTGCCCTTGCACCGGTCAAATTGGCAATTTTTCCGCTCCTCAAAAAGGACGGTTTGCCCGAAAAAGCAAAGGCTATTTACGAGGATTTGCGTTTTGATTTTAATGTTTTTTACGAAGAGCGCGACACGGTCGGCAAACGTTATACACGTCAAGACCTCATCGGAACGCCTTTTTGCGTAACAGTCGACCATCAATCACTTGAAGATGACACCGTTACGATTCGCTATCGTGATTCGGCAGAACAAAAAAGGATTGCGATAAGCGAAATTCGCAGAATTGTTGCAGACGCTTGTTCTACGGCTAATGTTTTAAGAAAAATTTGATTTTTACGTCATTTCGGCAAAAGCACCGCAAGCCAATAACTTGCGGTTTTTATTTTTTAACTGAACACCGTCGGTGCACGTTGGGAAAATATAAAAAAGGTGAAAAAATATTTGTACTTTTCTGTTTACAAGCCCTTTATGTGCCTTTCTCAATTTACGCGCGAAGGGGATTTAGCCTGTTTGAAAGATTTTTTTGATGTTCCTTCCGATGTTTATCCCGTCGGGCGGCTCGATTCGGACAGCGAGGGTTTGCTTTTGCTCACGAATGACCCAAGTGTTAATCATGTTTTGCTCAATCCTAAATTTTCTCATCAAAAAAAGTATTTTGCACAAGTGGAGGGGACAATTTCGGAAGAGCAACTCGATAAATTGCGACGCGGGGTAGAAATTTCTGTCAATGCAAAAAAATATAAAACTCTGCCTTGCCGAGCTGAAAAAATACCCGTTCCCGCCATACCGGAGCGTTTTCCGCCCGTGAGATTTCGCAAAAACATTCCGACAGATTGGCTTTCCTTGTGTATTTCGGAGGGCAAAAATCGTCAAGTCAGAAAAATGACCGCATCAGTCGGATTGCCGACTTTGCGATTGATTCGGATTGAGATAGAAAATTTACACTTGGGCGAAATGTCGCCGGGTGAAATGAAAGAATGGGGTAAAAAGGAATTTTTTGAGCGACTGAGACTTAAATTTACTTAAAAAATTTAGGACATGATGTCAATAAAAGTCTTGTGGGAAACTTTTACGAGGCGGTAAAAGTTGAGCAAAGCAGCCCCGTAAGTGCTTATTAATGAAACAAATACCATAAAAGATGCAAGGTAATCTTGTTTCGCCCAAAAAAGAAAACCCGAAACTGCACAAAACAAACAAAGCATAAAAAGAAGAAAAAAGGCACTTGAAGGCATCAAGCGGTATTTGATGAAAATCAGACAACCGTTGCGCGTCGGCTCTATCTCGCCCCTGAGTTCGGGTACAAAGCTGTTTGCCGCTTGCAAACGCATGCTGATTCTGAATGAAGTCATGCTCACGGTGCCGTTGAAGCGATAATCAGTCGTTTCGCGGCTGTCTATCAAAACTTGCTCGTGCGGTTTAAGCGAGTTGTAAATTTTGTAAAAAACATCTTCATGACTGTGCGTAACGACTAAAGTCCGACTCTCGTAAGGTAAAACCTTAATGTCGGAGAAAACATTTTTAAAAAATTTTATCATTCTTTTTCGAAAGCCACCGGCTTTCAAAAATGAATTAATTCGGACTTTAGGAACGCCAAACATATTACAGTTTTTTAACGGCTATACAAGAAATTTCAACATTTACATCTTTCGGCAACCTGCTCACCTCAACGGTTTCTCTTGCAGGCGGATTAGTCGGAAAGTATTCTCCATAAACGGCATTAATCTTCTGAAAGTTGCCCAAATCACTGACAAAAATGGTACATTTAACAACATCAGGCAAAGAAAATCCGGCTGCGGCAATAATATTTTTCATATTTTCCAAAACCTGAATCGTTTCTTTTTCAATGTTTTCGTTAACCAACTCGCCTGAACGAGGCTCAATAGCTATTTGACCGGAAACATACAAGGTATTTGCTGCCAAAACAGCCTGACTGTAAGGTCCAATCGGCGCGGGGGCTTGATTTGTCAGAATAATTTTTTTGTCCATTTTCAAGAAAAGTTGTTTAACGCCAAAGATAAAAAATTTTGTACGCAAAACAAAAAATTAATGCAAAAATTTTACAAAAGATTTTTTTTATTTTATTCTCTGTTGAGCCTCAAAATAAACCGAAAGTTTAGCGTTTGCGGGATTATTCTTTTTCGACTCCGCATTTCGTACTTTATTGTAAATGATTTTCCAAAACGTGCAGGCAAATCAAATTTTTGCCAATTATTTTACTTAAATTCTATCTCCCGAAACGGAATAAAAAAACAAGCATTTTCAAATCCACCCTTTCATTTCGTCCTCAATGTCTTTCATTTTTTCTACCGTGAAATGTAAAGTTTTAATGATTTCGGTGATAAGAAATAATTCACCGGCTATACTTTTATCCTTTCTGTCTTTCAAAAATTTATCCAAAACACGATAACCGCCGATACTGAAATCGTAAATTTCTTCCGTCACGGTTTCAAAATATTGGGTTTTATTGA
>JBPOJO010000379.1:0-5464 GCA_052033485.1 Bacteroidota bacterium
CACAAACAAGGGCGTTCAGATTGCACTGCAAGTCGTTTGTGAGGACACAAACAAGGGCGTTCAGATTGCACTGCAAGTCGTTTGTGAGGACACAAACAACGGCGGGAAGTATTGTATAACAGCACAAAAAAAAAGAGATTGTACCGAAAGCCTCAACTTGCAACCTTAACGTTAAAGTTGCAAGCTGATAGCTTGAGGTACAATCATGGTTTTATCAGCGATACATTTTTTCGCGCAACTCTTTAATTTCTTCGCTTTCGATGTACTCGTCAAACGAACAAAGGCGGTCAATTACCCCGTTCGGCGTGATTTCGATGATGCGGTTAGCGACTGTTTGCGCAAATTCGTGGTCATGTGTATTGAACAGAATGATGCCTTTGTAATCTTTTGCCGCATTGTTGAGGGCAGTAATGGATTCCAAGTCGAGGTGATTCGTCGGCTCGTCCATCAAAAGCAAATTAGGTTTCATTAACATCATGCGCGAAAGCATACAACGCACCTTTTCGCCTCCGGAAAGCACGTTAACCTTTTTGAGCGTTTCCTCACCGCCGAATAACATTCTGCCCAAAAAACCGCGAATGTAAGTTTCATCTTTGTCTTTCGAATACTGTCTGAGCCAATCAATTAAGTTGAGTTCTGACTGAAAATATTGCGAATTATCGTTCGGTAAATAAGATTTTGTAACGGTTACGCCCCATCTGACTTCTCCTTTTTGCGCTTCTTTTTCGCCTGCCAAAACATCAAAAAATGCGGTTAAAGCGACGCTGTTTTTGGATAAAACGGCTATTTTTTGACTTTTTAAAACAGTTATGGAAATTTTATCAAAAAGTTTGATGCCTTCGGGATTGGTATAGCTAAGATTTTCAATGTTTAAAACTTGGTCGCCGACTTCGCGGTCTTGCTCAAAAAAGATACCGGGGTAACGGCGCGTAGAGGGCTGAATGTCCTCAATATTAAGCTTTTCGAGCATTTTTTTCCGCGCCGTAGCCTGCTTGGATTTTGCGACGTTCGCGCTGAAACGTGCGATAAATTCGAGCAATTCTTTGCGTTTTTCATCAGCTTTTTTATTTTTATCAGCTCTTTGCCGTGCCGCTAACTGAGAAGATTCGTACCAAAAAGTATAATTTCCGCTGTACATTTTAATTTTGCCGAAATCAATATCAACTACGTGCGTACAAACGGTGTCCAAAAAGTGCCTGTCGTGCGAGACAACAATGACAGTATTTTTAAATTCGGCTAAAAAATTTTCTAACCAAAGGGTTGTTTCGAGGTCGAGGTCATTCGTCGGTTCGTCGAGGAGCAGAATGTCGGGATTTCCGAAGAGGGCTTGCGCGAGCAAAACGCGAACTTTTTCATTATTGCTTAATTCTTTGAGGGCTAAATGATGCTTATTTTCGCTGATTCCGAGACCGCTCAATAAACCTGCGGCTTCACTTTCGGCGTTCCAACCGTCCATTTCGGCAAAAAGTGTCTCTAATTCGGAGGCTTTGATGCCGTCCGCTTCCGAGAAATCGGGTTTTGAATAGATTGCGTCTTTCTCTTGAATAATTTCCCAAAGTCGTTTGTGTCCCATGATGACCGTGTGCAAAACCAAACAGTCGTCAAATTCAAAGTGATTTTGTTTCAAAACCGCCATACGCTCACCCGTATCCATCGAAACGCTGCCGGTTGTCGGGTCTAATTCGCCCGATAAAATTTTAAGAAAAGTAGATTTTCCCGCGCCGTTTGCTCCGATGATGCCGTAACAATTGCCGGAGGAAAATTTAAGTTCGGCTTCTTCAAATAAAATTCGTTTCCCGAATTGCAGAGAAACGTTGCTGACGTTGAGCATGGGTTTTTATTTTTTTTGCAAAGGTAATTTGTTTTTATTCAAAAAAAATAATTTGTGAGAAATTATGCGAAAACACGCGCTGAAATCTGTGAAAAAATAAAATTTCGTGTTTTTCTGCCAAATTGTGCTCTCGGCAGGATTTTGCCAAAAAAATCCCCGTTGTTCATAAAACAGCGGGGAATAATTTATCAGCATTTCATTTCAAGAAATTCTTTCCGTAGTTCGCGCCGCATAATTTTGTTGGACGCTGTGCGGGGCAAATTGGCTTTTTTTATGAGTTTTGAAAGCCTGAAAAGCGGATTCATTTCCGTAGAAAGCATTTTTTGCACCTCTTTGAACAAAACTGCTTCGTCAGGAATGTCACTTTTCGGCACAAAATAAATAATTAGTTGATCCGGTCCGCCGTTTTCTTCTTGCACCGCCACCGCTGCCGTTTCAAAAATTAAGGGGTGCTGATTCACGGTTTCCTCTATTTCGACGGCACTGACTTTGATTCCGCCGATGTTCATCGCATCATCAACCCGTCCCGTACTCCTGAAAATGCGAGATTCATCGTAAATTTGTTTGTCTTTTAAAAAGGCATCGCCGTGTCTGCGCAACACTCGCCCCTCAAATTCGGGACAATCAACAAAATACTCCTCATGGTGGTTTTTATTGAGCAAGGATTGTGAAATGCCCAAAGCAGGTGTCCTTAAAAAAACTTGCCCCGTTTCGCCGTATTCAACTTCAATATTTGATTCATTGAGCAAAACAAAGTCAATTCCGACGGCAGGTGTTGTGAAAACCGAGGGCGAAGACGGTTGCGCAATGCTGCCTGTGATATAGCCGCCCCCGATTTCCGTGCCGCCGCAATATTCGATAATCGGGCTTTTGTAACCGACAAGCGACATTAAATAGAGGTAGTCCTCCGCATTTGACGGCTCGCCGGTCGAACTGAAAAGCCGCACTTTCCACTGAAAATTTTCCGCTGCTTTTGTTTTTCGCCATACTTTAACAAGCGAAGGAATTGTGCCCATTATCGTTATGCCCGTCTCCTGCGCAAATTCGCAAAACTCCGAAGATGCCGCCGAGCCGGTAAAAAGGGCTAAAGTCGCTTGGTGAATGAATGCCGCGTACATAACCCACGGTCCCATCATCCAACCCATGCTCGTCGTCCAAGTAATAACGTCATTCGGACGAATGTCATGGTGATAATAAGCATCTGTCGCAGCCTTTATGGGCGTGAGTTGCGTCCAAGGAATGGCTTTGGGTTCTTTGGTAGTGCCTGATGAAAAAAGAATATTTGTTATGCCGTAAGCATCTGAAAGTATAGACGAAAAAATGTCATTTTGTGAGAGAAAATTATCGTACAAAATATCGTCGGGACGCAATTGTGGGGTATTTTGACCGTATTGCACGACAATAGCACGCGGCGTTTTACCGGCTTTCACTTTGTCAAAAATGGGCAAAAATTTACCGGAATATTGATACCCGTCTACCGTACAAACGGCTTTTGCATCAATAACAGCACACCTTTTTTCCAATTCCGCAGTCGAAAAACTGTCGGCAACGGATACGACTTGAATCCCCGCCCGCACCATTCCGAGATATAAAATGACCGCTTCTGCAGAAAGCGGCATATAAATCACAACACGGTCATCTTTTTTGAAACCCGCCTGATAAAAACCGTTCGCAACACGATTAACATTTTTTTCTAATTCGGCATAGCTAATCCCTTTAATTTCAGTCCCCTCTCCCGCCGTCAAAATCGCAATTTTTTCGCCTGCCGCTTTAAAACAACTGTCTGTAATATTCAATTTTGCACCCGGCAACCATGCTGCATTTTCCGCGTCTTCGGGATTGTGAATAATTTTATCATATTTTTTTTGGAAAATAATCCCTAATTTTTCGAGCGTATAGTTCCAAAAATCCTCATGTTGCGTGCATGAAAAACGATGCAAGTGTTCAAAATTTGACAAACCGAAATCGTTTATTGCTTGACCGATATTTGAATTTTTTATCCCTTCTTCGGTCGGAATCCACGCTGCGGGAGCGGGATTGTTGCCGAAAATTTTGTTGTAAAAAAGCAAATGTTGTTCAAAATCTTGTTCGGACGCAAGAATTTGTTGCGCATTTTTTTGCCAAAACTCGGCAAGTTGACTTTCGCTTGCTCGCGCACCTTCCAATGAGAGATAAAAATCATCAAAAAGGCTTTTCAGGCTATTTTTTAGTGCTGTTTTTTCCGTAGTATTCATTTTTGAGGCATTTTTTTATTGCAATTTATATTGAATAATTGAATTTTTGCATAAAAAATTTTTTTTGACTAAAAAAAATTTCAGAGCCGAAGTTTTGGATAAATATTTTTTTTGATTCGGCTTAAAAAATAGCCTTATATTTGCAGAAAAAAAGCATGAATATTTGGGAAGCGGTTATTTTGGGCATTGTTCAGGGCTTAACTGAGTTTTTGCCCGTGAGCAGCAGCGGGCATATTGAGTTGGGAAAAGCCATTCTCGGCGTAAAAAATGCCGATAATTTACTTTTTTCGGTTGTCGTGCATACGGCGACATCATTGAGCACTTTGGTCGTTTTTAGAAATGACATTATAAGGCTGTTGTCGGGAGTTTTTTCAAAAGAAATGAACGATGAAAAACAATATGCCGCTAAAATTATTCTTTCCATGATTCCGGTCGGCATAGTCGGTTTGTTTTTTGAAAAGGAAGTTGAGAGTTTTTTTGACGGGCGAATTGCGCTTGTGAGTGTCATGTTGCTCATAACAGGGCTGCTTTTGCTTTTTTCACATTTTTATCAAAAAACAGAGGGCAAAGAAGTCGGTTTTGCGGAGGCATTCGGGATAGGAATAGTGCAAGCGATAGCAGTTTTGCCCGGAATTTCCCGTTCGGGTTCGACCGTGAGTGCGGCACTTTTGATGGGCGTGAAAAGGGAAGCGGCAACGAAATTTTCCTTTTTAATGGTCATTATTCCGATTTTGGGAGCTGTTTTTCTAAAATTTCTCAAACTTTTGAAAAACCCGCCGCAAGATTTTTCTTGGGAAGTAATGTCAAGCGGCTTTATTGCAGCTTTTATTGTCGGCATTTTTGCTTGTCAATTAATGACAGAAGCGGTAAAAAGAGGGAAATTGATTTATTTTGCCTTGTATTGTTTTGCCGTCGGCAGCATCGCGCTTGTTTGGATATATGTCTAAATGTAGCTTTTTTTAGGGTTTTTCAATCGAATACATGCTAAGGCTTAAAAAAAACTTAGGGTGTTTTCGATTGAAAAGACTTGACCGCTCAGGCAAAAACGAATGTTCTATGTGCAATGACGGTAGGTAAATCGCTGAATATTAAATTTTTACACAATAAAAGTACTTGCGCGAAAGAAAAACTTGCAGTCGGAGTTGAGAAGCACGTTTTTTTATAGTCAAACAAAAAAGGTCATTATGAGCGCAAAACGGCACTTTTTTGTCAATTAAATGTTTTTTTGGATAGTTTTTAAAAAAAAATACAGAAATTGTTTGGAGTTTAAAAAACAAAATCATACCTTTGCAACGCTTTAAAGGAAAGAGAGATGGCCGAGTGGCTGAAGGCGCCGGATTGCTAATCCGGTATACGGGTTCTCTATCACGCTTTTGAGGGCGTGTGTCGTCCGTGAATG
>JBPOJO010000142.1:0-5986 GCA_052033485.1 Bacteroidota bacterium
CCGCCGATTTCCATGCCGAGAAAATTGTTTTTGAGAACGCCAAACTCTAACACCATTGAGGCTTTCAAACAACCGCCGAATTGAAATTGCGCCGAAGAAAGGCTTTCGCTGAATGAGCCTGTACCCAAAATTGCGCCGAAAGAAATGTTTTTTCGCGGGTCGTACTGCGTAGTTCGGATAATAGTGCCCGTATTGTCCGTGTATTGCACCATGTACGGGGCTACAATTCCGAGCGCGGGACCGAATGCGGCAACCAAACTCATTTGCGCACCGCGTTCATGCCCCTTTTTCAACATCAAAAATTCGCGCCCATACTGAGGACGTATCGCATACAGATAGTTTGTTTTTCCCGGTACAAAAAATTCTCCGGTTATCGGGCTTGTCGTTCTTTGCTCTTGCCGGTGTTTGATATCGACAAATTCTAATGAAAAATTGTGAAACATTCGTTCATTGATGGCTTTTGCATAACGAAATGAAACTCCGCCGATGATGCCGTCTTGCGAATTGAAGTTGATACCGTAAGCATACATTTGTTTGTAGCGATAGTCTTGCGAGTCTTGTGCAAAAAGTGCTTGCTGAAAAATGAAAAAAAATCCTAAAAAGAATATTTTTTTCACTGTTTGTTGCCAAAAAAGACTTATGTTGCTTGTATCTCCCGAAAGACAAGTTGTAAATTCTATTTTTTTCATTACTTTTGAGCGCATTTTCTGCAAATGTAGAAAAAATAAACTTTTTTGCGAAGCCGACAGCGATAAAAAATTTGAAAAAAATGTCATTCAACACTTTGAGCATTGTCATTCCCGCTTACAACGAGGAGAAAACCATTCACAAAATTCTCAATCGCGTTCGCGATGTAATTTTGATACAAGATATTCAAAAAGAAGTCATCATTGTCAATGATTGCTCAAAAGACGGAACGGAAGAAAAAATCTTGCGTTACATGGAGGAAAACCCTGATTTTCACATTCGTTACATTAAGCACGAGGTCAATCAGGGAAAAGGAGCTGCTTTGAGAACCGGAATTAGAAATGCTGCCGGCGAATATGTCATTATTCAAGATGCCGACCTCGAATATGACCCAAATGAATACAATATTTTGCTCAAACCTGTCCTCGACGGATTCGCCGATGTTGTGTATGGCTCGCGATTCATCGGCGGCAAACCGCACCGAATTTTGTTCTTTTGGCACACTATCGGCAATAAATTTTTAACGTTTATTTCGAATGTTTTCACCGATTTGAACCTGACCGATATGGAAACATGCTATAAACTTTTCAGTACGGATATGATTCAAAGTATTCCGCTCAAAGAAAATCGCTTTGGTTTTGAGCCGGAAATTACCGCAAAAATAGCCCGTGTGAAGGGCATCAGAATTTACGAAGTTGGCATTTCTTACTACGGTCGAACTTATGCTGAGGGCAAAAAAATCAATTGGAAAGACGGTTTTCGGGCGATTTATTGCATTTTGAAATATAATATTTGGGCAAAATAAGCTGCGAAAATTCATTTTCGCCGATAAAAACAATGTCATGTTTTCACAACGTTTAACACAAATTCTCAAATACGTTCTGTCCTTACTTTTGGCAGCGGGACTGCTTTGGTGGCTCTACAAAGGGCAAAATACGGACGAAATTATGCGCAGCTTGCGTTCTGCCGACTATTTTTTGGTCGGGCTCTCGCTGATTTTATCATATTTGGCACATTATGTTCGGGCTTGGCGTTGGGCAATGACTCTGCGCCCTGCCGGTTTTAAAGTTTCGAATACTGACGGATTTTGGGCAGTTATGATTGGATATTTGGCAAATTTGATTGTGCCGCGAATGGGTGAGGTTACAAGATGTGCCGTTTTGAATAAAACAGACCAAGTGCCTGTCAGTTTGAGCTTCGGAACAGTGATTGCGGAGCGAATTTTTGACCTGATAGCCTTAGTATTGATAGCAATTTTAACTATTTTTTTAGAATATGAAAAAATCGGTGAATTTGTTTTAGAGCATTTAGGAAAAAGTGCGACAAACTTGGCAAATTACAAATATGTTTTTTTGGCATTGGTGATGGCAGGCAGCGCAGGTTTGTTCTTTTTGGTGCGTTGGCGACATTTGTGGACAGAAAAACCTTTCGGAAAAAAAATTGTTGAATTTTTGGGCGGTATTCGCGAGGGTTTGGTGAGTGTTATGAAGCTAAAAAGAACAAGTTTTTTCCTTTATATTTTTCAAACGGCAATGATTTGGTTTTTTTATTGGCTGACGGCTTACGCAATTTTATTGTCTGTTCCGGAAACTTCCTCTTTGGGTTTTATTGCCGCGCTGACCGTGATGATGATGTCAAGTTTAGGCATGGCGGTGCCGGTTCAGGGTGGTTTTGGTGTTGTTCACGCTTTTCTTGCGTTTGCATTGACCGCTTACGGTATAGACGGAAATTTCGGAGCGTCATTTGCACTTTTAGCTCATTCTTCGCAAGTTCTTTCGATAATTATTGTCGGTTTGCCGGCATTGCTTGTGGTTCAGTTAAAAAAATCAAAAAAAACAGCTTCAACCGCAAAGTAAGTAATCAGCCAAAATTAAAGTTTATACCTATAAGGTTTTAAAAACCTTATAGGTATGGTGCAAAAACGAATCAAGAACTAAAATTTCTTGTACCTAAATTGCATTTTATAAATTGTCCAATTACTTAAGCTCAATGTCTGCGAATCTATTCCATATTTTATCAAACATAAAAACGTGTCTTTAAACGCCAAACTGTTGCTCATTAAATTGAGCGTTTTATTCCCTTTTGAGTGATAGAATCGTAGTAATTTATGGGCAAACCTACAAGATTTTGGAAAATTGTGCAGTAAAAAAAGTACGAAATTATGAGATGAAAGGAATCAGCTTGCGACCAAGAAAAAAAAAATTCGCTGCACGAATTTTCATATTGTGCAGCGAAATCGAAAAAAAGACTTAATTTCGTAAAATTACCCCCCGCTCACCGGCGGAATAACCGCAATTTCGTCGCTCTCTTTAATAGGCAAACTCTCATCCGCATATTGTAAATTGACGGCAAATGCGAATGTTTGGAGGCGTGCAAATTGCGGATAGCTCTCGCAAAGAAATTTTTTTAAATCCCCGACCGTTGTCCCGTCGAATGTTATCAAATTTTTTTCCTCTCCTAAAATATCTTTCGCAATTCCGAAAGCAAGAAGTTTTATTGTCATTCTTTTTAATTATTTTAACAGAAACTTATACAACAGACTTTAGTTCGTTAAATTTGTTCGGAAAAACAGATTAGTTCGCGGTACATTTTTGGCTGAAATTTGATTTTTATTTCACTTTCAGCCAAAATGTACGGCAGATTTTCGATTTACACAGAAAAACTTAATCAAACATTTTGTTAATTTTTAATCAACGAACGTTGCGCATTGCCTTTTTCTGTCAAAATTTTCAAGCGATAATTGCCCGCCGGTAAAGCCGAAATATCAATTTTCCCTTCCGTGCCGCGAATACGTTCCGTGCGAATTTTGCGTCCGAGCATATCAAAAATGTACAATTCGCCCCCCGTAGGAATGTTATTCAAATGTATCAAAACAAAATTATCCGCAGGATTCGGTGAAATACGAACATTTTCCCTGATAAAATCGCTTTCCGTAAAGCCCGCAACTTCCTGAATCACAAAATCTTTTTCGCTTGTTGCCGTTCCGTTCGGCGTTGTGAGCGTTATTTTGCCCGTTGTTGCCCCGGTCGGTACGGTTGCTTTAACGGAAGTAGCCGAAATATAGGAAAATTCTGCTTTTTTTCCGTTGAAACTGACATCTGTTGTCCCCTCAAAATTGCGCCCTGTAATGCTCACTGTCGTTCCCGCGTTGCCCTCCTCAGGTGAGAATGAAGTGATGACAGGCGCAGGCAGATTATTAGGGTCAAAATACAGGTCGCTCTCCCAAACGCCGCGTCCGTAAGTTGCGGCACGTATTTTTTTGGAAGAATATTGAATTTCAATCTCATTTATCGGCACATTCGGCAAACCGTGATTGTAAATAGCCCAAGTACCCGACAAATTTTCTTGATAATAAATGCCTATGTCCATTGCCATATACACACCTTCGGTTTTTGTTTTGTCAAAAATTACGCAGTTTGCCGGCAAATTAGGCAAGCCGTTAGACATATTTTCCCACGTTTCGCCGCCGTCTTCCGAACGATAAATTTTTTCATTAGCCGAATAGCCCGAAAAAGTTACATACAAAATTTTTGCATTTTCGGGGTGAACGCTGATGTAAGACAATTTTGTGCGCGCAAAAGGCAATCCTACGGAAATACTTTTCCAAGAACCGCCGCCGTTAAATGTCGCAAAAAGTTGTTTGCCTGACGATGCGTAAAGCACATTATCGTCCGAAGGAGCTACGGCAAGTGCCGTAAGGCTGCGGTCTTTGCTCAAATCGGTAGATATTTTTTTCCAACTTGAACCGCGATTTGTCGTTTTGTACACATCATTATAGCCTGCAAAAAGAATTTTAGGGTCTTTTTGACTCATAACAAACGGCGTAACCCACGCACCTTCGAGCGAACCGCCTTCGATTCCGTTTGAAATTGTTTGCGTGCCGCTGCCTGAAAATTTATTGGGAGAATAGTACAAAACCCCGTTTGCATACGAAGAATAGCAATGATTATCGTCTTTGTGGTCAATGATAACTTCCATGCCGTCTCCGCCCGTCGCTTGAAACCAACTTTTTCCGCTTGTTCTCATTCTGCCGCCGTTGTCTTGCGCGCCGGCTAAAATCATATTCGGGTCTTGTTGAGAAGTCGAAAGGCGATAAAATTGTGTAATTTCCATACCGTTCGTAATATCTTTCCAAGTAATGCCGTCATCTTTTGTGTAGTACAAACCGCCGTCATTGCATTGAAACATAACATTTTCGTCGAGCGGGTGAAAAGCATGAAAATGTTTATCGGCATGCACAATTGCTTTATCCTTAGGGTTATACTGACTTCCGTTTGCCCAAGCAGTGATATAATCAAAGGTTTTTCCGCCGTCAGTCGAACGCCAAGTATTCACGCCGCCAATCATAATGAGGTTTTTGTCTTTATTGGAAACCGCAATCGCCAAATCGTAATACCCTTGTCCGCGACTGTCGCTCCCTGTCGGCGAATAGCCGAGAATATTTTTTGAACTGAATTTAGAGGTAAAAGTTTCGCCGCTGTTTTCTGACACAAAAAGAGCTTTGAAGGCATAGTCTGCCGCATTTGCCGCTACCGCAAAAACCATATCGGGTGCGTTTGCACTCACGGCTAAGTTGATGCGATACACATCATTAAAAGTGGTTACTTGTGCAAATGTTTTTCCGCCGTCAATCGAACGAAAAATATTTGCGGTTTGACTGCCGATTGAAGCAGCATAGACAATTTGCGGATTGCCCGGTTTAAAACGCAGGTCTTTTGCGCGAAAGGAGGAGGATTTCGTCCAATCCGTACCGCTGTTTTCCGTCATGTACACGCCCAAACTTGTTGCTGCAAGCAAAATTTTCGGATTTTCGGGATTGATGAAAAGCGCGCCGATTTGCCTTGCTTGATTTTGTGTCCAAGTCAAACCTGTTGTGTTCCATGTTGCGCCGCCGTCTTCTGATTTCAAAACGCCCGTGCTGTATGTGTCCGTAGCGTGTGTGTCGCCTGTTGAAATATAAATTTCGGAAGGGTTTTTGGGATTAACAGCTATACCGGAAACACCCATTGAGGCTAAATTTTCGGTTAAACATTTCCATGACGCGCCAAAATCTCTTGTTTTCCAAAGACCGCCTGCGGGCGTGCCGACAAAAAATGTATTTTTATCAGTGGGGTGAAAAGCAATGACATTGATGCGTCCGATTCCGTCATAACCGCCGCTTGAGGAGTTCGGACCGACAGATTGCCAATTTGCTTCGACTTCTTGATTGCGACAAGCAACGCAATTTTGCTGAAAATTTGACCATTCGAGCGAGACAAAACCCGGTTTAGGAAATGAGCCGTCGGTTGCAACTCTTTGC